>JBGVDX010000024.1:0-8158 GCA_045119575.1 Acutalibacteraceae bacterium | reverse complement strand
GCTGAAGGCAAAGTAAAAATACCATGCTAAAAATTCAATAGCTATCGTAAGCAAATTGAAATTAAGCAGCCATACAAAAACAAACGGAAACTTATAATATTTCCTTTGCCAAAAATGAGACACAAGATCCAAAACGAAATCTTTTGCAAGATGGATCTTCGGAAGTATTTTTTTTTCAAAAAACACAACCGCGCTGCTCTTACTTCCTTGGGTATTTTCATTCGGCTTCAAGATAATATATTTAACCACAAAAGGAGATAAAAAAAATAGCGGCGCCAACAGCAAAATGAATATCGATAAATCATTGAAAGAAACAAGCAGCTCTATAACGTAAGCCATAAAGCAATCGATATCGAAAACATATTCCCACATATCAGAAAGCTTTCGAAACAGTTCATCCACGTCGTAAGGCAGATATTTTAAAACGTCAAGATCCGGGAGAGCTGTCACAGTTACCGATATCTCTACTCCAAAGATCTGGCAAAAATAATATGCAACAGAAACACCAAAATCCTTCAGAGCCGCCCAAAGACGAACACATGATATACGGTATCTAAAGACAGGTGAACAATGCACTAATTATCAATACGCTAATTGATATTACGTGCTTATATTCTTTTTGCAAATCCTTTTTTATTGCCGCAATAACGTCATAACTTAAAGGACTGTCGATATAGGTATGGATATCGTTTGTGTAAAGTATTACGATGTCATCCGATAATGTTTCCGCAAAGGCTGTCAGCGGAACACAGGTCAGCATCAATACGATACAAAGTAAGCTGCATAAAATTCTGCTTTTTAATCCAAATTTTAATTTCATAAAACTCATTCTCCCGATAAAGACTGATATCCTTGTTTGGTTTGCCATAGTCTTAATTTTTATGTGTTTTTCCATAAATTTACGACCAACATTTTATCACAAACCCGTTTAGCAATCAATATTTGAAAAATTAATTTTTAAAACCGTAAATCTTTTCTCAAAATAGGGCGAACTGCGTAAATTTATTGCTCGGCATGTATTAGCTGAAACTGATTTTTTCTAAATTTCAGCAAACCTTGTTTTTGCATTTTGCATAGTTCGTTCGACATTGCGCTTCTATCCACTGAAAGAAAGTCCGCCAACTGCTGACGGTTGAACGGAATTGTAATATTACTGCTGTTTTGCTTTTTTGCTTCTTCGGATAAATAAGAAATCAATTTTTCCCGTGTCGAGCGCTTCGAAATATGCCCCAATTTTTGAACAAGCTTTCTGTTTTTTTTCAACACGGTAAAAAACAAATTTTGTATTACCTTTGAATGAAAACTGCACGCGGAACAACAACTTGTAAGCAATTTGTTTATGTCAAGAAAAACAACGTCACAGTCGTCTATTGCTACAACATCATTTAAAATCGCGGCGTTATTTACGCCGGCATAGGCTTCACCGAACATATCGCCCGTTTCCATATGACTGATAATGCTTCGGTTTCCCCAATAATCTTCGGACTGAATGAGGATGCTCCCTTTAACCAAGACTGATATTTTATCTATGTATTGCCCTTGCTCAAAGATATATTCTCCCTTTTTATATTTTTTCAGCTTTGCGTCCAAGCAGGTCAGCATGGCTTCTATTTCTTTTTCGCTTATTCCTGAAAAAAGTTTTGTTTGTTTAAGGATAGAAATATATTCTTTCATAAAAAATCCCCATTTCGTTGTAAAAACAACCGATTTTTATAATTTATTATAATATACTTAAAGCACACAATCAAGAGAGGAGAAAAAATATGATTAGAAAAATAATTAAAATAGACCAAGAAAAATGCAACGGTTGCGGCGTTTGTGCCGCCGCCTGTCACGAAGGAGCAATAGAAATGGTAAACGGGAAGGCGAAGCTTACGCGTGAGGATTATTGCGACGGTTTAGGCGACTGTTTGCCGGCTTGCCCAACAAATGCGATTACCTTTGAGGAAAGAGAGGCGCCTGCATACAACGAGGCAGCCGTTCTTGCCGCCAAAAAACAAAAAACAGCGGGTACGCTTCCTTGCGGTTGCCCCGGTACAAACTCAAAATTCATAAAAAGAGAAGATAGCGACTTATCTGTGCAATCGGAGCCGATTTCTCAAAGTCGTCTTTCACAATGGCCTGTCCAAATTAAGCTGGTGCCTATCAACGCACCGTATTTTGATGGCGCAAATTTGTTGATTGCCGCAGACTGTACGGCATATGCCTACGGAAATTTTCATAATGAGTTTATACGAAATCGCATCACATTAATCGGGTGCCCGAAATTAGACGAAGGCGATTATACCGATAAGCTTACCGCCATAATTTCAAATAACAATATAAAAAGTGTTACTATTGTACGTATGGAGGTACCTTGCTGCGGCGGTATTGAAAATGCCGCAAAGCGAGCATTACAGGCAAGCGGAAAATTTATTCCGTGGCAAGTTATTACCATCTCAACCGACGGAAAAATATTAGATTAAAAAAAGCGGAGTGATTGCGAGACTTTTCAAAGATGTGATAGTTCCCCTCGTTTTTATAAGATAAAAACATTTCTGCTTTTTTTAAAAATCATCGGCGCCGCCCTTGAATAAACGGCTAAAATGTGTTACCATATTTTATAGGAGACGTTCCTGCAATACTACTGAATTTTTAACTTAGCATGCATCACTAAAGGCATATTTTAGGTGTATGATTATTTTTGGAGGCGGCGAATAACATGAAATTCGGTTTTAAAAAGCTTTTAGCCATAATGTTAGTAACTCTGTTGACTGCGTTTTTGTTACCGATGGAGGTTTTTGCGCAAACCGACGACTCCTATCCGGTAGAAATGCAATATCCCGATTTCCCGTTAATAGAGGTACCGTTTGCCGTGGACTATAATGCGTTTGCTCACGGGGTAAGTGCAATTTCGGAAGACGACGATCTTGTAGTTAACGACCTTTATACCACGTTGTTCGAGGGATTTAAATATTGCTCCCAAAGGATAAGTATTTTAAATTTCGGAATTCCGTATACCGAAGAAAATGTGAGCGTTTTGTACGCCTTGATATGGAACCATATGCCCGAATCGTTCCATGTTTACGAATTGGGCGTTTCGGTGTACAGCGGCTACATATCGGCGGTTCATGTCTCATATTATGACGGCATGAACACTTACGATACATACTGGCCGAAATACACCGAAATGGTGGCCTCGGCGGATAAGCTTTTGGAAGGTGTCGAAGGGAATTCCAACCTCGGCGACGTAGAAAAGGCTTTGATTTTGCACGACCGTTTGGCCGATTGGAACGAGTATGATTACGAGAATTATTATGCGGGAGCAATTCCGCCCGAATCCCACTGTGCATACGGCGCATTAGCAAAGGGCGTCTCGGTTTGCGACGGCTATGCTCAGGCGTATATGTACCTCTTAAACCGTGTTGGAATAGCAAACAGATACTGTTCCTCTAAAGAAATGAGTCACGGTTGGAACATTGTCTATATCGACAATCTTGCTTATAATGTCGATGTTACTCACGATGACAACTTTAATATCGAAGGTAAAATCGGCCACGACAACTTCCTTGTCTCAACCGAAGCCTACAAAAATAGCAGTGATATGCACAACGTAAGCGACTTGGATACAGAGCCGCAGAGCACACTCTTTGACAACAGCTTTTGGCGTAATTCTATTACCGAAATACAGCTTATAGGCGATACGATTTATTATCTTGATAACCAAGAGGTCGCCCTCAAAAAATACGAAAGCGGCGTAATTACCAAGCTGCGTGATGCTTACGATACCTACGGTTGGTATTTTACGGGCTATCCGAAAAATCAAGCCTGCCTTTCCTCGGTCGGTAACGAGCTTCTGTTTACGTCAAGTGAAGATGTTTATTCTTATAATATAACTACTAATAAGACGACGAGAGTTTTCTCTCCTACGGAGGTATCAAGCGGAAAGCAAATTTACGGCCTTAATTACGAGGACGGATACTTGGTTTGCTATTTATCGCCGGATTTAAGCAGCTTTACGGTTGAAAGAAAGCTTTACGATAAGGAATCGCCTACCGCGGTTTTAACCTCGTCCAATGACGTGGCCTTTTCGCAAAAAGTTGCAATTACGATGTCCGATAATGCGGGGATTGTGGGCTATTATTGGGGAACGAACAGTAATTATGCGAGCAATACGTTTACAAGCACAACCGCACAAACCGCAACCAAAACCGTTACTGCGGCGGGAACATATTACCTTACCGTGAAGGACGCATCGGGCAATGTTTCGGAGACATATTCTATTACATTTTATAAAACAACCCTTGACGGAAACGGGGGAGAAGTAAGCCCGAAATCTGTGCTTACAATGAGCGGAAACTCGTTTGCGTTTCCGTCCGCAACCAAATACGGCTACAGGCTCGAAGGTTGGGCAACAAGCGCAGGGGCTAAAGACGGCGTAACAACGCATATGCCGACCGGAAACAGCACATATTTCGCCGTGTGGAAGGTTGATTGCGGCGACATAGACGGCGATGAGGCGGTAACGACCGCCGACCTCGTGGAGCTGCAGCAACATATTTTGAACATAGCTGAGTTAAACGATGTTTCAGCGGCGGACATGAACACCGACGGAATAATTGATTCCGCCGACCTCGTAATAATCCGCCACATGATACTCACAATGTAGCAAAAGCACCCTCAAGCCTATTGGCCTGAGGGTGTTTCTTGTTGTCCGTGACAAAATAGCTCTAAACATAATAATTACCAGTTTGGACAAAATAATTATACCGTTTTCTATGTAAAAATTCCTGTTTAATGATAATATTACACTAATAAATTGCATATTTACGAGAAAAAATAGTCACTTTGCAAAAAATGATATAGCCTAACAAATTTGTTTTGTTTACTTTTATGGCTCAGTATAGTATAATCAAGCATAGTAAAAGCAAAACTTTTAATTTTTTTGCAAACAATTGGAGATTTAACAGAATGAAAAAAGGTTGTTTCCTTAATTTTAACATTAGTATTTGTCGTTGGTATGTGCTCAACTGCGGCTTTCGCGGCGGGTGGCGACGTTAATAATGATAATACAGTAAATGCAACTGATCTTCTTACCCTTGAACAGCATATCCTCGGCGTTAACGTCATTGACGATACCTCTGCTGATGTAAACGGCGATGGCGTTGTTGATTCTGCTGACCTCGTTATTTTACAGGCGACAATTCTTATGCCTGCTGAAGAAGAACCCGAAACCCCTGAAATAGGCGGCGGAATCGAAGACGGCGGATTTGACGAACTTTAATCTCTGAAAACCTAAATAATAACCGAAGCGCCTTGCGTTAAGCAAGGCGCTTTTAATTTTTTCTGTGCTTTAAAATTATTTAAGTGCTTGATGAAAAACCACACCGAGACGGCGAATACCTTCTACGATTTTCTCGTCGGTCATTGTGGAATAGTTAAGTCTGAGCGCCGAACATTTTTTGTCCATGTCGACCATAAATGTGTTACCGGGAACGTATACAACTTTTTCGGCAATAGCAGCTTTGGAGAGCGCAAGCGTGTCAAGGTCGTGACCGAGGTCGCACCAAATGAAAAGTCCGCCGCCCGGGCGAGTATAGGTGATATCCTTGGGGAAATATTCGTCCATGGCGGAAAGCATGGTGCTGCACTTGTGAGCATAGTTTTCACGCATTTTTAAAATCAGCGCGTCAAGGTCAAACTGCGCCATGTATTCGGTAGCAAGTAACTGCGGGAGCATGGCTGTGTGAACGTCCGAAATCTGCTTTGCGACAACAACCTTTGCGATAATCTCACGGGGCGCACAAAGGAAACCGAGGCGCAGTCCCGGGGCAAGAATTTTTGAAAAAGAACCGCTGTACATAACGATTCCGTCCTTGTCCATCGACTTAATAGTGGGAGTTTTGACTCCGTCAAAGGTTAACTCGCCGTAAGGGTTATCCTCAAGAATCAAAATTCCGTTTTTAAGCGCGATATCGTAAAGTTTTTTGCGTTTTTCAACGCTCATGGTAACGCCCATGGGGTTTTGAAATGTCGGAATGGTATAAATAAATCTAATATTTTTGTTTTCGGCTATAACCTTTTCAAGAACGTCAAGATTCATGCCGTCGCTCTCAACCGGTACGCCGACAAGCTTTGCTCCGTATGAACGGAATGCGTTTGTAGCGCCGATAAAACTGGGCTCCTCGACAATAACGACATCCCCCTCGTTCACAAGGCATTTTGTAACAAGCTCAATGCCTTGCTGGCCGCCCGAAACAACTATAAGGTCGTCGTTTTCGGTTCCGATACCCTCGGTGCGGTCAAGACGGGACTTTATGGCTTCGCGCAGAGGGCCGTAGCCCTCGGTAATACCGTACTGAAGAGCGGTAACGGGGCTTTCGCGCAGTACCTTTGCGGCGATATCGGCAAGCGCCTCTGCGGGGAAGAGCTCGGGGTTGGGGTTGCCGCCTGCGAGCGAGATAACCGACGGATCGGCGGCATATTTAAAGATTTCGCGAATAGCAGAGCCGCGCATTGTGCTCATGCGATTGGAGATTGTATATTCCATGATAAATTCCTTTCTTAGACGTGATAAATATCGGCAGGGTCTACGTCGTTGCAACCCGCTTTTTGAAGAACGTCGGCGGATTTAATATCGTAGATACCTTTTTTCGGGTTGGTTAAATGTGTAAATATACGCGCATAATATATGTAAATTACATTATATATAGACTAAATTTCATCGTACTATAATTCCTCAAAAATGTCAATCTCAATCGACTTTTATGGGTCGCGCTTTCGGGAATTTTTTGCCGAATAAAAACGGGTTTTGTAAAATTAAAGTAAAATTAAAAGAAACAACAAAAAATTGTTATAAAACCGCTTGCAAATAATTGATAAAATAAATACAATAATAGAAAAGAATGAATAAGGGGATAATGGATGAAATTAAGAATGTTGCCGCTATTCTTTCTTGTGCCTCTGCTTGTCGGTTGCGAAAGCGCCGAAACGCCGAGCGATGTTTCGGATACAACGTATAAGCAGGTAACTATGGCCGAGGCCGTGGAAATTATGAAAACCGAAGATGATTATGTTATCTTGGATGTTCGCCGACCGGATGAATTTGCGGAGGGTCATATTCCCGAATCGGTCAATATCCCTAACGAAAATATCGGCAGCGGCGAAATTGCCGAGTTGCCTGATAAAAGCCGTCTTATTTTAGTGTACTGTCGAAGCGGGCGCCGCAGCAAAGAGGCTTCCGAAAAGCTTGCAAAGCTGGGATATACAAATGTTGTTGAGTTCGGCGGAATACTTGATTGGACGGGAGAAATAGAAAAATAAATTACAAAAAGGTGGAATTACAAATGTCTGTGTTGGTTATTACAAAAGAAAATTTCGAAACCGAAGTTATAAATTCCGATAAGCCCGTGCTTCTTGATTTTTATGCCGATTGGTGCGGACCTTGCCGAATGGTAGGCCCGATTATCTCCGAAATTGCGGAGGAGAGAAGCGATATAAAGGTCGGAAAAATCAATGTTGACGAACAATCGGAGCTTGCCGCAAAATTCGGGGTAATGAGTATCCCGATGTTGGCGGTCATAAAGGACGGAAAAACGGTCAATGCCTCTGTTGGTGCAAAACCGAAGGAGCAAATTCTTGATCTGCTTTAATTTTTAACCAAAGGAAAGGAGTGTTTATCTATGAAATACGTATGTGATGTATGCGGATATGTTTATGATGAAACTGTTGGCGATCCCGATAACGGTATAGCCGCCGGTACAAAGTGGGAAGATCTTCCTGAAGACTTTGAGTGCCCGCTTTGCGGAGTAGGCAAAGACATGTTCAGCGCCCAATAACACAAAAACGGCTATTCTGATAAAGAATAGCCGTTTTTTATGTTTGATATCACAAAATATTATTGTTTTTAACAAAAGAAGTGACAAAAGATTATGTAATGTCACAACCTTTGTTTTGTTTACTTTTGAGTTTATTTGCAGTATAATCATAATGTGAAAAAAGCAAAATGAGGCTTTTGTAAAAACTTACAATTTTTTTTGGAGGATAAAAAACATGAAAAAAGCGCTTTCTTTTATTTTAACATTAGCAGTAGTTGTCGGCATGTGCTCGACCGTTGCTTTTGCAGCCGGTGGCGACGTTAATAACGATAATACAATTGATGCTTCCGATCTTCTTGCTC
>JBGVDX010000023.1:0-2340 GCA_045119575.1 Acutalibacteraceae bacterium | reverse complement strand
ACCTTAAACCCGCTTTATCGCATGAACATCTTGATGACCGAGTTTTGCGTGATTTTGCTAAATATTCGTCACGCGACCTTTCAAATGCGCTCGGTGACCTTTATCCGAAAAGTCTTATTCCCGTAGTTATCAAGCTTTCGGGGATAAAAGGGGATACAAAAGTAAGTCAAATTTCCAAGGAAATGAGAGCAAAGCTTGTTTCTGTTACAAAGGATTTGAAGCTTACTGTTTCGGGCTTTAGACCGTATGATGAAGCGATAATTACTTCGGGAGGAGTAAGTACCAAAGAAATTAACCCTTCAACAATGGAATCTAAGTTGTGTAATGGGCTTTTCTTTTGCGGAGAAGTGATTGATGTTGACGCGTATACCGGCGGCTTTAATCTCCAAAACGCAATTTCAACCCGCAGACTTGCCGGAAATTCAGTTTAACGGAGTGTTTTTATGATTTCTATTGCTATTGACGGGCCTGGCGGAGCCGGAAAAAGTACTATTGCAAAAGCGCTGGCTAAAAAATTAGGCTATATTTATGTTGATACAGGCGCTTTGTACAGAGCTATCGGACTTTATATGATTAAAAAAGGTGCTGACCTTAAAAATGCCGACGCTATAGTTGAAAAGCTTGATGAAGTTAAGGTTGAGCTTAAATACGTAAACGATGAGCAGAGAGTGCTTCTTTGCGGCGACGATGTGTCCGAGGATATAAGAAAACCTGAAGTGTCTATGGCGGCTTCCGATGTTTCCGCCGTTCCCGCTGTTAGAGATTTTTTGCTCGGATTACAACGTAAAATGGCAAACGAAAATAACGTAATCATGGATGGACGAGATATAGGTACGGTTGTACTTCCTAATGCTGAAATTAAGCTTTTCCTTACTGCTTCGGCTGAAGAAAGAGCTATGCGCCGATATAAGGAATTGATTGAAAAGGGAAAAGATGTTGAATACGAAACCGTTTACAAAGAGCTTTGTGAACGCGATTATCAGGATTCGCACCGTGAGATTGCCCCGCTTAGACCGGCCGATGACGCAACCGTTATAGATACAACCGGAAACGACCTTGAAAAATCTGTTCAGGTGCTCATGGACTTTATTTCACCTAAACTTAACAAGTAGGAGCTAATTAATGAAAAAAACCGTTTTTGCCGCCTCTTTTGCTGTAATAGTAATAGCTGTGTGCTTAATCGTTTCGATTTTTCTAATGCGGGACGGTTTGTTTGACGTGCAAAACGGTACATATAATGAAGTTTCAAGTAATTCACCGTCCGTGTATTTTGATTATTCCGCTTTAAAAGAATCTGTTAAAAAATCAGATTACTATAATTATCAAAATTTGACCGACACTCAAAAAACTATGTATGATAAAATATACGAGGCTGTGTCGGTTATGCAGGTCGGTAATATCGAGCTTTGCAAAGGCGAAAAACGCGATATCGCATTAGCTTTGTATGCGTTAAAATATGATAACCCGCATTTATTTTGGATTGGTTACGAATACGGCGTTGGAGAAACCGACAATGAAATAAAGTTTATTCGTTTTGACGACGGTAAGGGGAATTCAAAATATCTTTTTTCTCATAACGAACGTGTTAAAATGATGAACGAACTTGAAATCGAAGTCAAAAACATATTTGACGAATGTATAACCGATGAAATGTCCGATTATGAAAAGGAACTTGCAATCCATGATTGGTTATGCGAAAACGTTAAGTACGATAAAATCGCAGGCGAATCGGCCGCAAAAGAAGAACGTCTTAACGAAAATAAGGCGGCGTGGACAGCGTACGGTGCTATTGTTGAAAAAAGCGCTGTTTGCGAAGGATATTCAAAAGCGTTTCAACTTTTGATGTACTGCGCCGGAATTAACAGTAATCTTGTTTGCGGACAAACAAGCGACCGTGCGGCACATATGTGGAACACCGTTTTAATCGACGGTGAATGGTATAACGTAGACGTTCTTTGGAACGACGTCGAAAATCCGCAATACGGTATTACTCATTCGTTTTTTAATGTTACAACCGATTTAATTAAAAAAACTCATACCGTATTTTCTAACAGTGATGAAATTAAAGATGACGATAGTATTTTTTCGGCCGAGTATAATTTAAAATTGCCCGAATGCAACTCCGATAAAATGAATTACTATGTCGTTAGCGATACGCTCATAACAAGCGATCAAGAATATAAATCGGTTGTTGAGAATGCGCTTAAAAACGCTTCGCTTAACGGCGTTGATACGGTAGAATTTTTCTATAATTATAAAGAAATAAATGAAAATATAGTAAATTATGATATTAAAGCCAACGGTATTTTTTCAATAGCAAAAAAATATTATAAAGACATT
>JBGVDX010000022.1:0-3939 GCA_045119575.1 Acutalibacteraceae bacterium | reverse complement strand
GTGCAGTAGAAATAGCAACGGAATTATCAGCAAAAAACGATTTTTTATAACTATGAGTAACCAGTTCAGAACATGATTTACTGTTAGAATACGGGTCGTAGCCGTCTAAATTTTCGTCTTCACGATAACCTTCAGCACGTTCTTTATTCTCATAAACCTTATCGGTTGTAACGTTTAAGAAGGATTTAACGCAATCGGAGTTTCTAACACATTCAAGAATATTTACAGTACCCATAACGTTGGTGTCATAGGTATATCTCGGGTCCTTGTAGCTATCGCGGACAATGGGTTGCGCAGCTAAATGAAAAACTATTTCAGGCTTAGCTTCGTCAAAGCACTTTTTAAGCGAATCGTAGTCTCTAACGTCGCCGATAACCGAATTAACTCTTTTATCAAGTTCGATAACTCCAAACAAGTTGGGATTAGTGGGAGCTTCTAATGAATAACCTGTCACTTGCGCACCAAGTTCACTCAATAAAAAGGACATCCAAGAGCCTTTAAAACCGGTATGTCCGGTAATTAAAACTCGTTTATTCTTGTAAAAACCGATATCAAACATTAATAGCCTCCGGGAGTTTTATTTTACCGGCAAATAGCCTAAAACAAGCGTGCGAACAATGGGAATCTTACGCACAATATACTTTGATCCGAAATAAGGAACAGCAATACTTGCTATAATGCATAAAATGACCATTGCCCAATAGATATACGCAACGTCAGTATCAACTTTTTTGTATATTATCTCAAATACCAAAACTACAAAATATGACAATATATAAATATCCATACTGTACTCTGAAAGTACGGTAAAAAATTTCGCTGCTTTTGTCTTGGAAATATAGCAGGACAAAATATATAACCCAAATACTCCCAAAATTGTAGATAAAACAATTGTTACAACGCTGTTTAGATTTTCAAAAGGTTTAAACAGCGCAATTAATATAATTAAAGAAATTGATACAACAGAAATCAGGAATTTATAAACATCTTTAATGCTTTCAGCAAATCCATTAATTTTGTCGTATCGTTCTCTTATAAACAAGCCAATCAAAAAATAAAATTGATATCGGCAAATCTTTAAAACACCCGCAAGTGCTCCACCGGTAATCGGGTAAAACAAAAATAAGACAAGAGAGATTGAAAAAACGACAAAGTAGTTTATTCTTTTGTTTTTAAAAAAAGTAACCGAATATATGAGCATTACAGCAAATAACGACCACAAAAACCAAAGCGGCCCCATAGGAGGAATTCCTAATAAAATGTGCCACCAGTTTTCGAGTGAATAACTGTTTTTAGCTATATTCGGCAACATATATTTGGCAAAAAGTGAACTAAATGCTAAAAACAAATACGGAACTAATAATCGAATTGACTTATTCTTTAAACAATTAAACAGACCTTTTCCTGCATACTTTTTAAAACAAAAACCGGCAATAACAAAAAATAACGGCATATGAAAGCTGTATATAGCGTCAAAAACTACAGATTGAGGTAAAATATCAGCTTTGTCAAAAAAAGAATGTCCAATTACTACGAGAATTATCGCAATGCCCCTAAGGCAATCAATTTCGGTAAAACGCTTTTTACTGTCTTTTACCAAACCTTCCATTTAGCTTCTCCGTTTTCCCACATCTTATCAAGACTTTCCTTGTCACGCAATGTATCCATACACTGCCAAAAGCCGTTATGCTTAAACGACATAAGCTCGCCAAGCTCAGCAATCTTTTCAAGGGGCTCACGTTCAAGCATAATGCTGTCATCAGCTATAAAATCAATTACCTTCGGGTCTAACACCATAAATCCGCCGTTAATCCAACCTGCATCGGCTTCGCTTTTTTCTCTAAAAGCAAGAATTTGACCGTTGGCATTAATATCCATAACGCCAAAACGGCTTGCAGGGCGCACGGAAGTCATTGTAGCAATTTTACCGTGATTCTTATGAAAATCGAGCAGTTCATTGATATTTACGTCAGACACGCCATCGCCGTAAGTAAGGAAAAACGGCTCATCACCTACATAATCTTTAATACGCTTAACTCGACCTCCGGTCATAGTGTTAAGTCCGGTATCAACAATAGTGACCTTCCACGGCTCGGAAACATTATTATGAACTGTCATTTTACCGCCGTCGGAAAAATCAAAAGTAACATCACTATTGTGTAAATAGTAGTTGGCAAACCATTCTTTAATAATATTCTGCTTATATCCGGCACAGATGATAAAATCATTAAAACCGTAATGAGAATAAAGCTTCATGATATGCCAAAGTATGGGTTTATCGCCTATCTCAATCATCGGTTTGGGTATAAAAACACTTTCCTCGGAAATACGTGTGCCGAAGCCGCCGGCAAGTATAACAGTTTTCATAGTGGTCACAACCTTAAGAAATTATAATTACTTTGAGCCGTCTCGTTTTAATACAATGATAATAGTTTTTAGCAGTATCTTTATATCAAGCTTAAAATTCCATTCGGTAATATACTTTGTATCAAGCTTAACGACCTCTTCAAAGTCGGTTATCTTACTTCTACCGCTAACCTGCCACATTCCGGTAATTCCGGGTTTTGTAGCAAGGCGAGCACGGTGATGAAGCTCGTACTTTTCCCACTCATCAAGCGTCGGCGGACGTGTACCGACAAGCGACATTTCACCCTTAAGAACATTTACAAACTGCGGGAACTCATCAAGGCTGGTTTTACGAATGAAATCACCTATTCCGGTTTTTTGCGTACCGTCAGGCAAAACTTTGTTGCCGATAATTCTTTCGTCAAAGTCAACTTTAAACATCATACCGTCTTTTACGCGGTTACTGTCTTTAAGCTCATGTTTTCTGTCTTCAGCATCTAAATACATACTACGGAACTTATAAATCTTAAACTTTTTGCCGTTCTTGCCTACTCGTTCCTGAGAAAAAAATATTGGCCCCGGAGACTTTATGTATATAGCCGGTGCTAAAAATAAAAATATTATTCCGGTTAAAACCGTACCAGCAATACCGCCGCAAATGTCAAGCGCTCGTTTTAAGAACATCTGACCAACAGTAGCATAGTTGATGCTCGTAGTAAGAACGGTGTAGTTACCGACCTTTTCTATAAGGCGCTTGCCGCCAAACGTGTCGTAAAGCTCCTCTAAGTTCAAATGAACAGTCACGCCGGTAACAACAAGGTCGTTAACCATCTTCTGCGGGAAATCAAATTTTGACGGTACATTTACAAAGACTTCATCAACCCATCCTCTGCAAACATATTCCGATAAGGTGTCCTTGTTAGCAACAACCTCTATTCCGTCCACGCAGTGACCAACCATGTCGCAATCTATAACGGCAACACCGATAATGTTAAATCCGGCATAATTATTGTTTTTAATGCTGTCGATAACATCAAAAACAATATCGCTTGTTGTAACCAAAAGCAAAGAACGGTGTCCGGATTTTGCGATGATTCGCTTTAATACATGCTTCCACACAACCCTAACGCAGTAGGTAGCGAATAAATAAACGGGGGTCATAATATACAAAACCTTACGAATCGTTCCGTCAGTTTCGGATAAATTAAACGAATAAAGTAAGGCGATTAAATCAACAATAATTACATGACGGAAGGTGGCCGAAAATTCTTTATAATAACCTCTTTTAAGAACATTCTTTAATGTGCCGAAAATAAAGAACACGGCAACATCCACGGCTTCAATGAATAAAGCCATGTTAAAGCATAGCGAATTAATTGCATTATTAGTATGTAAATTAAATACAGCCGTATATAGCAGATATATTAAAAAGAAAGAGGCAAAAAGCGAGAGCATATCAAGCA
Source organism: Acutalibacteraceae bacterium (assembly GCA_045119575.1). Taxonomy (GTDB): domain Bacteria; phylum Bacillota; class Clostridia; order Oscillospirales; family Acutalibacteraceae; genus UMGS1976. The sequence continues at coordinate 130 of JBGVDX010000022.1, read as the reverse complement.
GCATGAAATCCGCATGCTTAATCCAACCGCGTGAGGTTTTCTTATAAATAACTCATTCCTCCAATATGATAAAAACAAAAAGTAAATTATCGTATTTTTATAAAGAGATGATATATAAAAAAATTACACG
>JBGVDX010000021.1:0-11990 GCA_045119575.1 Acutalibacteraceae bacterium | reverse complement strand
ATCGGCGTGATGAAAAAAGAGCTTGAGCTTAACGACTACGCTACGGCGGAAAACTGCTTCGACGCCATGATTACCCGTTATAAACTTCAGGGCTACACCGCTAATGAACAGCGAATTATCATGGGTGTTCGTTATTCGATGCAGCTTGCCGACTATTCGATATCCTTGCCGTTTACTTTTGCGGAGGATGTTGACCGAAAAATTGTCGAAATAATCGAAGAAAACTCGGTTGACTTTACGGGCGTTGTAATAAAGGCGGCTACCTTCCGCGAATATCCCGACCCCGAGGTTGCGAGCCATTTGCTCGGCACCGTCGGCTTGCTTACCGCCGAGGAATGGGCGGACGTAAAGGACAGCGGAAAGTACAACATGAACGACAAAATCGGCAAATCGGGAATTGAGTACGCCGCCGAGGAGTATCTTAAAGGTCAGGACGGCAAAATCGCCATTGTCCAAACGGCCTCCGGCGAAACCACGACCGAAATTGTACAGGAGTCCGTCGCCGGCAACACGGTACAGCTTACTATTGATAAAAACCTGCAAAAGGTAGCGCAAAGGGCGTTGAAGGAGTCTATAGCCCAAATAAACGAGGAAAACCGCAAAACCTCCAGCGAATACGATGTTACGGGGGCGGCGGTAGTAGTAACCGAGGTAGAAACGGGCGAAATTCTTGCCGCCGTAAGCTATCCGTATTACAGCATGGACGACTATACGAAAAATTACGAAAAGCTTGCAACCGACAAAACCATGCCGCTTTTCAATCGCGCCTTTTACGGAACGTACGAGCCGGGCTCAACCTTTAAGCCCGCCGTTGCGCTTATCGGATTACAAACCAACACGATTGATACAAACTCGCTTATCGGTTGTAATAAGGTTTATACCCGATTTGATGATTACCAGCCGTCGTGTCTGGGAACCCACGGTTATATTAACGTATCAACGGCTATTTCAAAATCGTGCAACTGCTTTTTCTTCGAGCTCGGATACCAACTCGGCATAACCAACCTTAATAAATATTGTAAACAGCTTGGTTTGGGCGTAGAAACGGGCGTAGAAATCGGCGAATCAACGGGCATTTTGGCCGGCCCCGAATACGCCGACAGAGTGGGCAAGATTTGGAACGCTGGTGATACGATTCAGGCGGCAATCGGCCAGTCGGACAACAACTTTACCCCGCTTCAGCTTGCTCAGTACACAGCTACAATGGCAAGCGGAGGAACAAGATATAAAAATCATCTTATAAAATCAATTTCCAGCTATTCGCTTAACAAAACGGTTAAGAGCGATTTTATATCGGTGCTTAACCAAACCGATATTTCCGCCGACGCATATCAGGCGGTAAAGGAAGGAATGCTCCGAGTTACCGAGGACGGTACGGCTCATGCCACTTTCGGGGACTATTCCATTAAGGTTGCGGGAAAAACCGGTACCGCTCAGTCGTCAAGCGGCATTGATAACGCGGTGTTTATCGGCTTTGCGCCGTATGATGACCCTGAAATCGCAATTTCAATTATAATTGAAAACGGAGGCCACGGTTCTACAATCGCACCGGTCGCAAAGAGCATATTTGACGCATATTTTTATAATTCTAACGATACTTATATCGGTCAGGAAACCAACACTTTATTGCCGTAATAAAAACATTTTGACTTTTTTGATTTAATGTGCTAAACTAAAGTATGAGTGGGATTTTGGTAAAAAAGGAGAGTACATTGCCGTGTTAAATGGACACCTCGGACGTATATTTGCCGTTGTTTCGGGCAAGGGCGGCGTTGGCAAATCTACTCTTACCTGCGGCCTCGGCATACAGCTCGCAAAACAGGGGAAAAAGGTCCTTTTAATCGACGCCGATGAGGGGCTTAGTTGCCTTGACATCATGCTTGGTGTAACCGAAAAAATGCTTTTCAACCTCTCCGATATTTTGGAGGATAGATGCGCCGCCGAAAACGCGATTTATTCTTCTCCGATGGGTGTCGATTTTATCGGGGCGCCTTCGGCTTTTGGAGAAATTGACCAAGAAAAGTTTAAATCACTTTGCGGCGAGCTTCGCAAGAAGTACGAATATATTTTTATCGATTCAACCGCCGGTATCGGACGCGGATTTAAAGCGGCCGTTTCCTGTGCAAACGAAATAATCGTTGTGGTAAGCGCCGACCCCGTTTGTATACGCGACGCTTCCCGCGTGAACGATATTATCGACGGCATGGACAGCGAAAAAAGCTGTCGTATGGTTATAAACCGTTTTGACCGCCGATACATGAAACGCAAGGATATACGGGCGATTGACGAAATAATTGACGAAACGGGAATACAAATGTTAGGAATTGTCCCGTTCGACCGAAAAATAATGAAGGTCGGAGCGCCGGTTTTAAAAGGAAAGGCTGCGAGTGCTTGCGGACGAATAGTAAAACGCATCTGCGGTATGAATATCGCACTCAAAAAACTTAGATGGTTGTAAAAACACGGATTATGATAAGGAGTGAGAGACTTGAAAATTGCTTTGATGGCGCATGACGCAAAGAAGGAACTTATGGTACAATTTTGTATAGCTTACTGTGGCATTTTGAGTCGCCACCGTATATGTGCTACAGGAGCCACGGGTAAAATCGTATCCGAGGCTACCGGATTGCAGATTGACCGCTTTTTAAGCGGATCACAGGGCGGAGCGGAGCAGATAGCGGCTTGTATCGGCTGCGACGAAATTGATATGGTTTTGCTTTTCCGTGACCCCCTCACCGTAAAGGATCACGAACCCAGCGAAAAGAATATTTTACGTCTTTGCGACGTTCACAATATCCCCGTTGCGACCAATATCGCAACCGCAGAAATGCTTATCCACGGCCTTGAACGCGGCGACCTTGATTGGCGCGAAATCCAGAGGGCGTAACTTATAAAGATAAAATAACAAAGACAATGAACGGAAGTAGTAGGTATCCGCTACCGACAGGGAGAATGCGACGCGACTGAAAGCGCATTTCGGACAATAGCCTATACCGAAGATATCCGTGAGTCGGGCGTTTCGCCCCGTTTTCCGCGTTAAGGAGATAGAGATGGATAGGGCAGTATGCCTTATCAATCGGGGTGGCACCGCGAAATATAAATTCGTCCCCGAACAAACCTTATTTTAGCGATAGGGCTTGTTCGGGATTTTTATTTTTTTAGAAAAGGTGATAAAATGGCACTTTTAACACAAGCAATAAGAGGAACGGGCGACGTTTTACCGAACGATAGTCACCGTTGGCAGTTTATCGAAAAAACAATGCTCGAAACGGCAAGACTTTTCGGCTTCCGCGAAATCCGCACGCCGGTTTTTGAGCATACCGAGCTTTTTGTCCGTTCGGTGGGCGACACAACCGACGTTGTTCAAAAAGAGATGTATACCTTTGACGATAACGGAGGCCGTTCTATCACCCTTCGACCGGAGGGTACGGCGGGCGCAGTTCGCGCTTTTCTTGAACACGGGCTCCATAACGAAGCCTTGCCGCAAAAGGTAAGCTACGTTACGTCCTGCTACCGCTACGAAAAGCCGCAGGCGGGACGTTTGCGCGAATTTCATCAGTTCGGCGTTGAATGTTTCGGCGCCGCCGAGCCGCAGGCTGATGCAGAGATTATTTCTCTTGCCGCCGCCGCTTTCGAGGCTCTCGGAATAAAGAATTTGTCGCTTGAAATTAACTCAATCGGTTGCCCGGAGTGTAGAGCCAAGTTCTATGATGCGCTCCGTGAATATTTCGGCTCTAATCAGGATGAGCTTTGCGAAACCTGCAAGGGTCGACTTGAACGCAACCCGATGAGAATTTTGGATTGCAAATCCCCGGTGTGCAAAAAAATTGCCGAGGGAGCGCCGACCGTCCTTGACTATATTTGCGACGATTGCCGCGACCATTTCGAAAAAACGAAGTCCTATCTTACCGCTATGGGTATTGAATATACCGTCAACCCGACCATTGTTCGCGGCCTTGATTACTACACCCGTACCGTTTTTGAATTTGTGTCGAGCGACCTCGGAGCCCAGTCAACGGTATGCGGCGGCGGAAGATACGACGGCTTGGTTGAACAAATGGGCGGCCCGAAAACTCCGGCTCTCGGCTTTGCCGTAGGACTTGAACGCTTGCTTATGATTATGGACGCTCAAAAATGCGAGTTCCCAGAAACTAAGCTGTGCGACGTTTATATTGCGCCGATGGGCGAAAAGGCGGCAACAATGGCGTCGAAGCTTGCAAAAATGCTTCGTGCGGAGGGATTTTTTGCCGAAACCGACATCGTCGGCAGGGGGCTTAAAGCTCAAATGAAATACGCCAACAAAATCGGTGCTAAATATACCGTTGTTTTGGGCGACGACGAAATTACCGCAGGAAAGGCTAACCTTAAATGCATGGAAACGGGCGAACAGACCGAGGTTTCGTTGCCCGACGGACTAATTTCGGCGGTTTACGACCTTTCGATAAATGCGTCTTTGGGTCAACTTACCGACGCGTTGGATAATTTTGATTTTAAGTTATAAAGGCAGGGTAAAAACATGGCTTTGAATATAGAAAAAATGGGAAATATGAAGCGTACCGACTACTGCGGCACCTTGCGTAAAGAGGATATCGGCCGTACCGTAACCGTTTGCGGTTGGGTTCAGCGCCAAAGAGATTTAGGTCAGCTTATTTTTATTGATTTGCGTGACCGTACAGGCATTGTACAGCTCGCTTTTGACGACTCTACCGACCGTGAAATGTTCGAAAAGGCGTTTCATATCCGTTCCGAATACGTGATTATCGCTACGGGCGAGATTAGAGAGCGTTCTTCGATTAATAAAGACATCCCGACGGGCGATATCGAAATTGCACCGACCGAGCTTCGCGTTTTATCGGTTTCGGACACCACGCCCTTTGAGATTTTGGAAAGCACGAATGTAAAAGAGGAGCTTCGTCTTAAATACCGTTACCTTGATTTGCGCCGTCCTCCCGTACAGAACGCAATTATGTTCCGCCACAAGGTCGTAAAATGCGCAAGAGACTATTATGACGAAAACGGCTTTGTCGAAATTGAAACCCCGATTATGGTAAAATCCACTCCCGAGGGCGCAAGAGACTATCTTGTTCCGTCGCGAGTTCATCAGGGCAAATTTTTTGCATTGCCGCAGTCGCCGCAGCTTTATAAACAGTTGCTCATGCTTTCGGGCTTTGACAGATATATGCAGGTTGCCCGTTGCTTCAGAGACGAGGATTTGCGCGCCGACCGCCAACCTGAGTTTACTCAAATTGACCTTGAAATGTCCTTTGTTGACGAAGATGATGTAATGACCATGAACGAGGGCTTTATCAAATATGTGTTTAAGAAAACCCTTGATATTGATATTCCCACTCCGTTTGAACGTATGCCGTTTAAGGTTGCTATGGAGCGTTTCGGCTCCGATAAACCCGATACCCGTTTCGGATTAGAGCTTTGTGACTTGTCCGATTTGCTTGCTGATTGCGAGTTTAAGGTATTCTCGTCGGCTCTTGAAGGCGGCTCGGTGCGCGCTATTAAGGTGCCGAACTCAGCCGATAAGCTTACCCGAAAGGTTATCGACAAGCTTACCGAGTTTGTCCGTGATTACGGCGCAAAGGGACTTGCCTTTACCCGCTTCACCGCCGACGGAGTTGCCTCTTCGTTTGAAAAATTCCTTACCGAGGACGAGATTAAGGCTGTCCACGAGCGTCTTGATGCAAAAGAAAACGACGTAATTTTGGTCGTTGCCGACCCGAAGGATAAGGTTGTTTTTGCGGCTCTTGGCGCGCTTCGTTGCGAAATTGCGAAACGTCTTGATCTTATCGACCCGACTAAGTTCAACTTCCTTTGGGTGTGCGATTTTCCGCTTTTCGAGTACAGCGAAGAAGAAAACCGCTATGTTGCTATGCATCATCCGTTCACTCACCCGAAGGCGGAGGATATCGACCGTCTTGAAACCGACCCCGCAAGCGTGCTTGCAAAGGCGTATGACATGGTACTTAACGGCTGTGAAGTTGGCGGCGGCTCAATCCGCATTAACGACCCGTCGTTACAGCAAACGATGTTTAAGGCCCTCGGCTTCAGCGAGGAGGACGCTCAGCAACGTTTCGGCTTCCTTATCGACGCGTTTAAGTACGGCGCACCGCCCCACGGCGGCATGGCTTACGGTCTTGACCGACTCGTAATGCTTATGCTCGGCTGCGACTCAATCCGTGACGTAATCGCCTTCCCGAAGGTAGCCAATTCAAGCGAGCTTATGAGCGGCGCACCCGACTTTGTCGACCAAAATCAGCTTACCGACCTTGCAATTGCCGTTACAAAAACCGAAGAATAATTTTTAAAGAGATTTTATTTAAACTTAAAAACACCGCAGAACAAAAAATTCTGCGGTGTTTTATTATTTTTTCATATACTTTATTTTTGTTGCCATACCGCCTCGAATGTGCCTTTCTGCCTTGTTTATTTCAAGCACCTTTTTAACCTTTGCATAAAGTTGAGGCTCAATGGTTTTAAGTCTCTCCGAAACGTCTTTATGTACGGTTGATTTGCTGATACCCCATGCTTTGGCGGCGGCTCTGACGGTTGCTCCCGACTGAATTATATATTCCCCAAGCTCAATTGCTCTTTCTTCATATGCTCCCTTCATATCATCAACTCCCGATACAGAATAGTAAAATGTATGAAGCAAAATTGGAAAATATGAAAAACTTTTAATGCACAGATCTTGACAATTAAATATTATTATGATATCATTTCGATATCACTTACAGGAGGAAAAATTTATGAATGAAATAGTACTTAAGAATAAAAAGAACGGAATGGCGGTGCTTATCGTCGAAATATTGCTGTATCTCGCCTCAATCGGCGGTATGGTTTACGGAGCTATACTTGAAAATACGTTAGGCTGGATAATTTTCGGCGTAAGCATTGCATGGGCTTGCCTTGGCTGGATTTTGTTGCTTGGTTTAAAGGTGCTTGGGCCTCAGGAGGCGCTTGTTCTTACCTTGTTCGGCAAATATATCGGTACAATTAAGGACGCGGGCTTTTATTTCGTTAACCCGTTTTGCGTTGCGGTTAATCCTGCCGCAAAAACAAAGCTTAATCAAAGCGGCGATGTTGCAAGCCACGCAACAAAGGTGCGTGCCGTTGTTGACGGAACAACGGGGGCGTCGGTAACTGCCGAAATAGTAAACAAAAAGCTGTCGCTCAAGAAAATGACCCTTAACAACAATCGCCAAAAAATCAACGATTGCCTCGGCAACCCCGTTGAAATCGGAATCGCCGTAATTTGGCGCGTCGTTGATACCGCAAAGGCCGTTTTCGACGTTGATAACTATAAAGAGTTTTTGTCGCTCCAATGCGACTCGGCGTTGCGTAACATTGTCCGTATTTATCCTTATGATGTGGCGCAAAACGTTGATACCACGGGCGACGGAATCGCCGATGAGGGAAGTCTCCGCGGCTCAAGCGAGGTTGTTGCCGAGCGTATCCGTGACGAAATTCAGCAAAAGGTGTCACAAGCGGGAATAGAGATTATTGAGGCTCGCATAACCTACCTTGCGTATGCGCCGGAAATTGCCGCCGTAATGCTTCAAAGACAGCAGGCGTCGGCAATTATAGACGCTCGCAAAATGATAGTTGACGGCGCCGTAGGAATGGTCGAGATGGCTCTTACACGTCTTAACGAGGGCGGCATGGTTGAGCTTGACGAGGAACGCAAGGCTGCCATGGTTTCGAATTTGCTCGTTGTTCTTTGCGGCAACCATGACGCACAACCGATAGTTAATTCGGGCAGCCTTTATTGATTATGCAGGATAATTTAAAGAAACAGGTTCCGCTAAGGCTGTCACCAAAGCTTTATGCCGCCATAGCTTCATGGGCAGAGGATGATTTCCGTTCGGTAAACGGGCAAATCGAATATTTGCTCACCGAATGTGTACGTCAACGCAAGAAAAACGGAAAATACGTTTCTGACCAAATCGACATCCCGCCGGAATTGGATATTGAATAATAAAAAATCACCGAGTTCATTTCGAGCTCGGTGATTTTACTTTTTTTGCTCCGCTAATTGTCAAAAACGTAGCTGTAATAATCTTTGTCAAGGATTTTAAGCGAGTAAACGTGCTTTGCGTTAACAACCTTGTTGGTATAGCTAACGTAATCGTCAATCTGCTGTTCGGTGTATTTTCCGGTATACTCCGAATTTAGCGTAAACTCCTCTGTCCATGAGCAATAGCTGCCCTTATCGGTTATCCAGTTCCATGAACCGCTGCTAAGGCAGTTGAGGATAACCAAGCCTTCGCTGTCGGAGAGGATGTCCTTACCTATCATGAGTCGAGAATCATACTCAAGACCGAAAAGGTTGGAAACAGTGGGCAAAATGTCGATTGATGAACAGGGCTTTTTGACGGTAACCGGTTTTTCCATTGAGGAGGACCAAATGAAAAGTCCGTTTCGGTATAAATCGAAGTTATCGCGGATATTGCTTTGCGGCAAGTCGTAAAGCTCGGCAAGCTCTGCGTCGCTAAGAGCGTAGGGATAATGGTCGGCGGTCATGACGAATACGGTGTCGTCCAAAATGCCCTTTGCTTCAAGCTGATTTACAAGCTCGGTAAGCATAAGCTCAACCTCATAGTTACAGGCGATGTAAGCTTTGATATTTTCGCTGTAATCGAGATGGTCAACAACGTCTCTGTGTCTGGTCGACATGGAGTTGCCGTTCCATGTATAGTTGCAGTGGCCGCTTACGGTCATATAATACACGTGGAAAGGCTTGTCGCTGATCCAGTCGTCGACGTTAATCGAGGCTTGAGCCATTTCAAGGTCGGAACGGGGCCAGCAGCTTGAAAGTCCGGTAAGGCCGTTGCCGATTGCTTTATAATCATAACCGAAATTCGGGTGAGACCTGTGACGGTCGTAATAGGTGTAGGTGTTGTTGTGGTAGGCGTAGGTGCTGTACCCGATTTTCTTCATCTGGTTGCCGAGCGCAAATGGCTGATAGGTGTAGGCGCTTTCCTCAAGACAGCTTGCCGTGTTATAAAAGTTTCCGGTGATGTTGGAATATTCGCCGGAGGCGGTGCTTCCGCCCCAAAGCGAGTTATAATAATTCTCAAAGACAAAGCCTTGCGTCGACATTTTATATAATGTAGGAGTAAGCTCCGGAGTGATAAATTCCGGACAGAAGCCCTCTAACGTAAGGTAAATAAGGTTTTTGCCCTTGAAGTAACCCGTATATTCGTTTTGCTTTGTTGGGGTTACGGTCGAAAAATATTTGTGCATATCGGCTATGGTTTCGCTATCCTCGTTTTCAATAAGCGAGTTGAAGTCGATATCCATAACGTTGTTTTCATAAACAATTTCCGGCTCGGAACTTTGGTCGTTTAAAACGTTGTTGTCAACCGGGTGCTCGGCTTTTGCCTCGGGAGCGCCGAAAATAAGCTGCTGTATGTCAAGTCGGGTTGTTGTTATGATACCGAAACGGGAGACCGTGTCGTTCGGAGATAACGCCGAGGTGTAGAAATACGAGTCGGAATAGGTTCCGGTATGCATAATGATAATGAAGTAGCAAAGTAAATGAGCAACTATTGCTGTTAAACCGGCAACAACCTTGAATTGAGGCATGGTGCGCTTTGCGACAATTACGGTCTTTCCGAATATTGCGTAAAGTATAAGCGGAATCGCAAACAGCAACATTACCGGAATGCCTTTCAGTATGGCTACAATGGCTTCTTTCCAAAAATCGGTCAAATCGCCCGCCATGCCAACCGCCGATAATGTGAAAAAGGTTTGGAACTGCCTACGGCAAACATAGTGGAACGAAAACAGGAAGGTAATGAAGCTCAATAACCCTATTGTTATTTTGCGGTTGACCTTATGCGTCCATATCGTACATATAATTGTAAGTATCGTACCTGTCGCATAGGAAAACAAGAACGTGTAAAGCAAACCGATTCTGAAAAAGGAGCTTGTGTTGATGAAAAGGCGCATAATAAGCTCCATATAGAATATAACGGTCGGCCAAAAAATTATAAACGGTATTTTAAGCGTGCTTGATTTGTTGCTTTGCGATACGATACTGAAACCGGAACGGTTATGTCTGTTCGCATTTTTGTTTACTTCAAACAAAACAACAACTCCCTTCATTAGTCGTCTAACACATTATTATAACACACACTTTCTTCTTTGCAAATACATTATGAAAATATTTAATGAATTTTTTTAGGGGATATGGCTGTTGACACTTTTCGGTTACTGTGATATTATTTACACCACAGCAAAACAGAAGGAGGCATGGACCGAGTGGCAAGACGTAATGATAATTATGTAGATGCATATTCTAACAGCGACAGCGTTAGACCCAAGCGCCGCACAAGCGACGGCTACAACGGCGAAAAATACGGAACCCGCGTTTTCGAAGATGATAAACCGACCAAAAAGCGTCGCTCCGTAAAAGCGCCCGTAAAGAAAACAAGTTTAACCGCCGTTAACGTTGCCCTTGCAATTATGATAGTCGCGCTTCTTGTGTGCTTAGTGGCTTTGCTGGGAATTTACACAACCCTTAATGCGTGACGTCTCCCTTACATTATATAATATATATAGGGCGTTTTTGGCGCTCTAAATACAATGTATTGATGTCAAAAAATCCCCTAAAAACACATCCGAAAAAAAGTTTAAATTTTTTAAAAAAAGGTGTTGACATGGGGGATGTGTTGTGGTATTATAATCAGGCGCCCGAAAAACGGGGGCAACAAAAAAGGACCTTGAAAATTAAACAACGAGAAAGACGGACCCAAATAATTTTTTATTTGAGAAAAGTTTCGTACTTTTACAGTATGTAACGGATAACTAACAAAGTTAGTGTTTTTAATGAGCATTCGAAGCTCTGAATTAGATTAGGAACAGCGCAAGCTGTTTTTGATACAATAATTTAGAGAGTTTGATCCTGGCTCAGGACGAACGCTGGCGGCGTGCCTAACACATGCAAGTCGAACGGAGTATTACGCTGAATTGATATTAGCTTGCTAAAGGATATTCTTGTGATACTTAGTGGCGGACGGGTGAGTAACGCGTGAGCAACCTGCCTTTCAGAGGGGGACAACAGTTGGAAACGACTGCTAATACCGCATGACATGTGACTGTGGCATCACAGACACATCAAAGATTTATCGCTGAAAGATGGGCTCGCGTTGGATTAGATAGTTGGTGAGGTAACGGCTCACCAAGTCGACGATCCATAGCCGGACTGAGAGGTTGAACGGCCACATTGGGACTGAGACACGGCCCAGACTCCTACGGGAGGCAGCAGTGGGGAATATTGCACAATGGAGGAAACTCTGATGCAGCAACGCCGCGTGAGGGAAGAAGGTCTTCGGATTGTAAACCTTTGTCTTTGGTGACGAAGAAAATGACGGTAGCCAAGGAGGAAGCTCCGGCTAACTACGTGCCAGCAGCCGCGGTAATACGTAGGGAGCAAGCGTTGTCCGGATTTACTGGGTGTAAAGGGTGCGCAGGCGGGAACGCAAGTTGGATGTGAAATTTATGGGCTTAACCCATAACCTGCATCCAAAACTGCGATTCTTGAGTGAAGTAGAGGCAGGCGGAATTCCTAGTGTAGCGGTGAAATGCGTAGATATTAGGAGGAACACCAGTGGCGAAGGCGGCCTGCTGGGCTTTAACTGACGCTGAGGCACGAAAGCATGGGTAGCAAACAGGATTAGATACCCTGGTAGTCCATGCCGTAAACGATGAGTACTAGGTGTGGGGGGACTGACCCCTTCCGTGCCGGAGTTAACACAATAAGTACTCCACCTGGGAAGTACGACCGCAAGGTTGAAACTCAAAGGAATTGACGGGGGCCCGCACAAGCAGTGGATTATGTGGTTTAATTCGAAGCAACGCGAAGAACCTTACCAGGTCTTGACATCCAACTAACGAAGTAGAGATACATTAGGTGCCCTTCGGGGAAAGTTGAGACAGGTGGTGCATGGTTGTCGTCAGCTCGTGTCGTGAGATGT
>JBGVDX010000020.1:0-7632 GCA_045119575.1 Acutalibacteraceae bacterium | reverse complement strand
ATAAATTATGCGGCTTATCCTTGCTCATCAAGTGTTAAAGCATATGCCGGTATAAATTCCTCAAGGAAAGTGTTTGCGGCGGGAATATTCATAGCCTTAAGGGCGTCGATTTGAGCCTTTTCCGCTGATAAAAACTCGCGGTTGCCGGTGTTTCTTTCTTCAATGCACTTCGCGATTGCAGAAAGACGGTCGGCGGCCTTGATAAACGGAGCGTAGTCGGCGTCCTTTTCACAAGGATTGATATAACAACCGATTTCCTCTTGCATATCGTCGGGCAGATACGAAATAAGCTTTTCGCCGGCGGATTTTTCCGCAACCTTATATGCTTTTTTAAGGTCGGAATTAAAATATTTTACGGGAGTAGGCATATCGCCCGTCATAATTTCGGTAACGTCGTGGTACATAGCAAGCACTGCGGCGTGTTCGGGATTAAGCTTACCTCCGAAACGCTTGTTGTCAATTAAAATTAATGCGTGGGCGATAAAAGCCGTGTCAAGAGTGTGTTCGCTTAAATTTTCGGTTTGGGTGTTGCGCATAAGCGCCCAACGGTTGATGTATTTGAGCCTTGAAAGTATTGCAAAAAAACCGCTTGCCATAAAAAACATCCTCCATGGAAATAAAATTTAAAAATAAGACGGAAAAAGATTAAAAACTACTTTTATATTATACCAAAAACTGATATAATATCAATATATGTAATCGGGCGAGGTATGCAAAAATATTTCGCTCTTGTATTTGGAGGAAAAATGCTGTTTACGAAGTCAAAGGAAAGGTATAAGGAATCTTTTTTTATCGCCTTAGCTGTTGCATTCGCCTTTTTCATACCGTTTATTTTAATGGATGAGGGATACTTCTTTTTTTACGGAGATTTCAGCGTACAACAAGTACCTTTTTATAAAATGGCGCATAATGCCGTGCGTTCGGGAGAAGTTTTTTGGAACTGGAATACCGACCTTGGAGTAAACTTTATCGGTTCGTACAGTTTTTACTTGTTGGGCAGCCCGTTTTTCTGGCTGACCTTGCCTTTTCCGAATTGGATGGTACCGCACCTCATGGGCCCGTTGCTTATGCTTAAATTTGCTTGCTGCTCCTTTACGGCGTACTGCTATTTGCGGCGTTTTTGTAAAAATAAAGACAATGCGTTAATCGGAGCGTTGCTTTATGCGTTCAGCGGATTTTCGGTATACAACATTTTCTTTAACCATTTTCACGAGGCGATAGTATTTTTTCCGTTACTTCTTTTATCGCTCGAAGAATTGGTTTGCGAAAACCGACGCGGATTTTTCGCGGTAGTTGTTTTTTTCACATCGCTTTCAAACTACTATTTCTTCATTCAAATGCTGGTATTTCTCTTGATTTACTGGGCAATACGCACGTTATCCGGTTGTTGGGTAATGAAATTCAGCACGTTTGTGAAAATCCTGTTTGAGGGCGTTCTTGGCTGTTTACTTGCCGGTATTATTTTGTTCCCAAGCCTTTTTTCGGTTATACAGAACGACAGAATTAAAGGATATCATACCGGTTGGGGCGCATTTGTTTACAGTGATAATCAAAAGTTTCTAAATATTATACAGTGCTTTTTCTTCCCGCCGGACAATCCGGCAAGACCGGTATTCTTCCCCGGCGCAAACGCGAAATGGGCGTCACAGGCGGGTTGGTTGCCGCTGTTCGGCATGGTAGGAGTTATCGCATGGCTCCAAAACAAACGCAAAACATGGCAACGCAGAATAATAATCACGCTTTTATTTATGGCGCTTATACCGGTGTTAAACAGCGCGTTCCAGTTATTTAATTGGGCGTATTATGCACGCTGGTTCTATATGATAGTGCTTATGATGTGCCTTGCAACGGCGCAGTCGGTTGACGATGCCGATATCGAATGGGGGTCAGCCTTCCGTTGGGGAGTGGGTGCGGTGATTGCGTTTACCCTTGTCACCGGTTTCTACCCAAACGGCCGCGACGCAACGACGCCGACCGATTTCGGATTATACAACAAGGACGGCGATTATTATGCAAAGCGTTTTTGGGCGGAATGTTTGATAGCGCTCGGCTGTGCGGTTATAATGATAATGCTGTTCACGTTCAGAGAAAGCATATTTAAAAAGAAAAAGGAGCTCAGCAAAGGCGAAATTCTTTACAGATTAAAGAAAAGAGCGCCGACCTTTACAACCGCCTGTGTTTGCTTAATCAGCGTAGTTGCGGTCGGATATGCGGCGCTGTTCATCGCTTGGGGAAAACAGTCGTCATATGACGTCAGAGGGTTTATAATTCCTGACCTTGTTGAGACTGATTTTACACTTGAGGACTCCGACAACTACCGTATCGACGTGTACGACGGAATGGACAATACGGGAATGTTCCTTGGAACACCGACTATTCAGGCGTTTCATTCCATTGTTCCCGGCTCGGTCATGGATTACTATCCGTATGTCGGTGTTGAAAGAGGTGTGGCATCTCGCCCCGAAACCTCGGTTTACTCAATCCGCTCCTTCCTTAACTGTCGCTATCTTATCGACAGTACAAAAAACGGCAAGGATTTCGGCGTAGACGATACAATGCCGGGCTGGACCTTTGTTGAAACAAAGAACAACTTCGACGTATGGGAAAATGACTATTATATCCCGTACGGTTTCACCTATGACTACTGCATAAGCGAAAGCGATATGGACCGGTATGACGGCGACGAAGATTTGGTAATGCTTAAGGCTATGGTTATAAGCGACGAGCAGGCCGAAAAATTCTCTAAGGTTTTGAAAAAGGTTAGCAGCTTGCCTAACGAGGATTTTTCCGAAAACGGATACTACGTTGATTGTAACGAGCGCCGTGCAACCTCTATGAATAATACCTTTGAGGTTGACAAGAAGGGCTTTACTTCGGGCGTGACGCTTAAAAAAGAAAACTATGTTTTCTATGCTGTGCCGTACGAAAAGGGTTGGACAGCGTATGTTGACGGCAAAGAGGTCGAAATTGAACAGGTAAACGTTGGCTTTATGGCGGTGCTTGTCGGCGAAGGCGAGCATACCGTCCGTTTTGAGTATACTGCTCCCGGTCTTACGGCGGGTATTGTTACAACCGCTTCGGCGGCGGTTATTTTCGCTGTGTATATGCTGCTTTGGGCGCGTTATAAGAAAAAGAACCCCGAAAAGTGCGTTGTACGCTACCCCGAAGGTCAAAAGCTTGCCGCAAAATGGGCGGAAGAGGACCGACTCCTTGCCGAATATGAGGAGAGCTTGGCGGCGGAAAACGCAGAAACCTGTTTAGACGATGATTTACCCGAAATGTTTGTTATTGAGGAAGAACCGGAGACGGTGGACAGGGTAAATGACGAAAACGATCCGCTGAAAATCGAGGACGGATTTGATGGCGACGGCGATGATAAGGAAAGTGAAGTGAAGTAAAATGTCAGTGCTTTATATTGTTGTACCGTGCTACAACGAGCAGGAGGTTTTGGGCGAAACAAACCGCCGATTGACCGAAAAGCTTTCGTGCATGATAGCCGACGGCGTTTGTTCCGATAAGTCACGTATTCTTTACGTTGACGACGGCTCCAAGGACGCAACCTGGCCCATTATCGGCAAATTGCACCGTGAAAACGAGCTTGTTTGCGGCCTTAAACTGGCTCATAACCGCGGCCACCAAAACGCGCTTTATGCAGGACTTATGACGGCGCGTAACTTTGCCGATTGCGTTGTTTCAATGGACGCCGATTTGCAGGACGATATCGACGTGCTTGATAAATTCATGGACAAATTCACGAACGAGGGCTGCGACATCGTTTACGGCGTTCGCTCAAGCCGAGATACCGACACATTCTTTAAGAAAACAACGGCTGAGGGCTTTTACAAGATGATGAAGCTGCTCGGAGTGGAAACGGTGTATAACCACGCCGATTACCGCTTAATGAGCAAACGCGCGGTTGACGCCCTTGCCCAATATGACGAGGTTAACCTTTTCCTGCGAGGAATCGTACCCGACATCGGATTTAAGAGCGATTGCGTTTACTATGAACGCCACGAGCGCTTTGCGGGCGAATCAAAATATCCGCTTAAAAAGATGCTTTCCTTCGCCATGCAGGGGGTAACCTCCTTTAGCGTAAAGCCGCTTACCATGATAACGGCGCTCGGTGTTATTATCGCCGTGCTTAGCTGTATTGGGTTGCTTGCGTCGGCAATAACCGCATTTTTCAACTTAAGTGCCGCCTCGGTAATTCTTATTCTGGCAACTGTTTGGCTTGCCTGCGCGGTGCTTATGATATGCATGGGCGTTGTCGGCGAATATATCGGCAAAATTTACAGCGAAGTTAAGCACAGACCGAAATTTATCCCCGAAAGTTTCTTAAAACATTAAAAAACAGTTGATAAGTTATTGACTGTGTGATAATATTCTGAAAGAACTATATTTAAGGAGAATATAAAATGAATAACGGTATAATCTTCATGCCGCACGGCAATTTGCAGTATTCACAGCTTCCTATCGAGAAGCGTGCATGGGTTTCAAGAGAATCCTATGATAAAATTTTTGATATTTCCGAGCGTCTCGGTATCAAAATCGCTTTCGAGGCTTCGGGCGAAACGCTTGAAATCGTAGCCAAGGAAACCCCCGAGGTAATGGAAAAGCTTATCCGCGGAATTAAAGAAGGCAGAATTGAGCCTGTCGCCTCGCCGCAGACCCATATCATGCTCGGCAACATCGACTCCGAAATCGGCTACCGTTCGCTTGTTGAAGGTCTTAACACGTGGGAAAGACTTACCGGCGTTCGTCCCGTTACCGGTTGGAACCCCGAATGTTCTTGGAACAGCTACATAGTTGATATTTATAAAAAAGCCGGCTTTAAAACCCTTATTGCCGACGCTGACTCTTATTTCCTCTCCACCGTTGAGGGCGTAAGAGAAAAAACCGGACTTAAATTTGACGTCCGCGGCCATTCTAATAAAAACGAGCTCTTTAAGCTCGAAGATATCGTTGCAGGCAGCGACGATTTACTCCGCAAATTTACTCACGCAAACGTTCTTCCGAACGGCCTTAAGGTTATTCTTCGTTCCGATATGCTTTGCAATATCATGCTTTGGTACCTTATGGGCGCCACCGAGGGCAACCGTCCTAACCCCGTAACAATCGAAGAGGTTAAGGAAGTCCTTTCTAAATGGCAGGCAAGAATTAAAGACAAGGGCGGCTTCCTTATGCCGTATGCGGAGGACGCCGAATACGTTGGAACCACCGCTTACTTCTATGTTAAGCAGTTCGGTCAGGCCCGTTTCTTCGAAAGCGAACCCGCCAGCGTTACCCGTTTTGAGCAAATTCTTACTTCCGCAAAGGAAATGGGCTTTGAGTTCGTAACTCCGAGCGAAGCTTGCGAGAAGTTTGAGCTTAACGAAATCGACAACTTTGACCAAATCGAGACCGGCTGTGCATGGCACGGCGGAACATCACGTGCGTGGGCAAATACTCCTTATTCTCGTATGCTTGACCCTGTTTGCAAGTCTATTTACGACGGACTTAAGGCTGTTGCCGCGCATCTCGGCGTTGACCCGTACGAGAACGAGGCCATGAACGCCGTTATGAAAGCCGTTACCACCGCTTACGTTTCAGACGCGCGTTGGCCGCCGGCACCGACTTCTCCCGGCCGTTTCAACGTCCGTGAAGCCCTTGACGCGCTTTACAAGGCTAACGACGGATTAAAGGCGGTTATGGAAGCCAACGGTATCGCAAACAAATGCTCGCTTTATTCTTATAATATCATGCTTACCCAAATTAAGGCGATTGACGACGAGCTTATGGCTATGCCGTATTTTGAAGAAGAAAACTAATAAAAATAAATTAAAAGCCGCAGGTTTAATTCCTGCGGCTCTTTTGTTGTGATTAAATTTTTTTATTGCTCGATTGTAAAAACCTGAGTAACGGTAGAGTTTTCGCCTGCGATGGAAACGGTTTTGCTTGCTTTAACGGTAATGTTAGAAACGGTATCCTGAAGCTCGTAGGCAACCTTTACGTCGATGGTTTCGCCCTTAGCAACCTGTTTAGCTTCGTCGGGGTTAAACAAATCAAACTGACCCTTAAGCGCGTTTGATTCAGTGAGCTCAACGCCGTTTTGCGAAACCGAATCGTTAACGCACGCAAAGAAGGACATGCCGGTGTCATAATCGTTGTTTGTGAAACCGTATGTAACGATTGCGATGTCTTTACCGGTGGAATCGGTTGTTATTTCGCAAGACTTGATTGAAATAGCGATGTCACCAAAATCGGTGGCGTTGTTCGGGGTTGCGGATGTGGTTGCGCCGATGTTGCCGCCGATGTTACCGCCGATATTGTTACCGCCGCTGCTTGATGAACCGAAGCAACCGGTTGCGGACATAACAAATATAACAACAAGGCAAAATGCAAGGATTTTAACTAATGTTTTTTTCATAATTTTCTCTCCCTAAAATTATATTAAAGAATTAACCCTATGTTTAGTATTATAATACATTGCGTCTTAATCGTCAACATATCGACATAATCGCAATATACGAAAAAATTTTTATTAAGAAATCATTGAATTACCTAAATTTACCAACTTTTTTTACATTGACAACACAATTCGACAATTTTCACCATACAGTTTGTGCTAATATTGGCATATAAGAAACAGCAAAGATGAAAGGAGTTGAAAAATGATGAAAATCGGAATTACTCGACCGGTTGATAGTCTTGGCCGTGTTGTCCTTCCCGTTGAATTAAGAAAGTTGTACTGTATCGAAAAAAACGATGTTGTTGAGATGCTTGGAACTGACGAAGGTATATTAATCCGTATTCCGGGTGTGGAGATAATACGCAAACAGGAAGTTGATTGTCAAAGTGGCAAAAATGATTAAAATAATGAAACCGATACTGTATATCAAGTAAGATTAAGTATCGGTTTTCATTTTTTATACCGTGCAAGGTTAATAAATGGCAGAAAAACGCTCACCCTCTCAGGGTTCGAGTCCCATATGCTTATACAAATATAAAAGACGTACCCGAAAAAGGTACGTCTTTTATATGTGAAAGAGCGACTAAAAGTAGTATAGGCGGGGGTAAAAACGATCAAAAGTAGTGTGCGTTATCTATTCGACAAATTGGAATTTGTCAGTTATTTAGTTCATCTAACAAGGTATCAAAACGATTTGCTTCGTCGTATGTCATTTTATACCAAGAGCCTTTTTCGGTACGGATAAACATATTACCAAAGTGATACACGGTTAATTCATCGCCATTGTCATATTCTAGAAATATGACCCATGTCATTCCTGTGTATTCATTAGGATTTTCTTCAAAATTGCTCTGCAAATTCAAGTTGGACAGATAGTCTATGATTTCTTTTGCATCTTCCCCGTCAAACGAATAATTGTATCCCCCGGGGAGAGAAGATACGTCAATCTTGATTACATTGCCTTCTGCTAATAGTTGGTTGCCTTGCACTTGTTGAGGTTGTTGACTGCATCCGACCATACCCAACACACAAAGAAACGCTAATGCGATTGTCAATAGTTTTTTCATTATGTTTACCTCCGTTTATCAAATTCAAGTTTGTTAAATAGATTATACCATAATTCTATAAAGCAATCAAGGCGAAGCCTTGTATATCATCAATTCCGAAGGAATTGCATATCATCC
>JBGVDX010000019.1:0-1087 GCA_045119575.1 Acutalibacteraceae bacterium | reverse complement strand
AGGAAGATCAGATTCATCGCAAGAAATTGTAAATACAATTTCAACCTTTGTCTTTTCAGCAAGAGGTGCAAGCTTTGCCATGAAATCAGCAAGTTCTTCATAATTACGTCCGCCGATTTTGAGTGTTGCGTCAACAAAAATCTCAGTTAAATCATAGTTGCCGGCGCACATACCGCTGATAAAACCGTAAAGGGTATCAAAACCGGAAATATTGTACTCATCAGTATCAACAAGACGAGCTTTATGAGTAAGGTCATAAGTAAGCTTTAAACCTTTCTCGATGCAAACGACATTGCCTTTAGATGCATCAACAGCGGCGTTAACCAACTCGACAAGTCTTTTTGTTTTACCTGAACCTTTGTTTCCGATAATCATTGAAATCATGATATTCAGCTCCTTATATAATCCGCTCAACGGCGGTAATTGATTTTTTATTCTGCAAGGCGGGCTTCAAGCTCAGCTTTTGCATCTTCGTAACCGGGTTTTCCAAGAAGAGCAAACATGTTCTTCTTGTAGCTTTCAACGCCCGGCTGATTAAACGGATTTACTCCAAGCATATATCCGGAAATTGCACAAGCCTTTTCGAAGAAGTAAATAAGATAACCGAGGTTGTATTCGTCGGCTTTGTCCATTTCGATAACGAAGTTAGGAACTCCGCCGTCGGTATGAGCAAGAATTGTTCCCTCAAAAGCCTTATCGTTTACGAAAGACATATTCTTTCCTGCAAGGAAGTTAAGTCCGTCGCCGTCGTTTTCGGCCTTTTCAATCTCTACGTCGCTGTCGAGTTCGTTAATTTTAACAACAGTCTCGAACATGATACGCGAACCTTCCTGAATAAACTGGCCCAACGAATGGAGGTCAGTTGAGAAGGTAACAGAGCACGGGAAAATTCCCTTATTATCCTTGCCCTCACTTTCGCCGAAAAGCTGCTTATACCATTCGGCCATAAGCGCAAATCTCGGTTCGTAGCTTACAAGCAGCTCGCAAGCCTTACCTTTGTTGTACATAATATTTCTAACTGCTGCGTATTTGTAGCAATCGTTTTTGGCAATGTCACAATCAGCGTAAGCAGCACGAGCATCGGCGG
>JBGVDX010000018.1:0-8665 GCA_045119575.1 Acutalibacteraceae bacterium | reverse complement strand
GGGCTTGCTCCCGCCATAACAAGCGGCATAGAATATACATTATTTGGGAAGATTGCGGAGGAACAATTATTATTGCTTGAAAAACGTTATCCTTGCCTAACAGTCGAACAATATTCAATCATGCCAAACCACATCCATGCTATTTTGATTTTGGCGAATGAGGCGGCGGGAGCAAGCCCCCGCCCTACGATTATGGATATTGTTTGTGCGCATAAATCGTTGACAACAAGAGAATGTAAAAAGAACGGATTTGATGGAAAATTGTTTCAAACTTCTTTTTATGAACATATTATCCGTGGTCAAGAAGATTATGATGAAATAGCAAAATATATTTACGAAAATCCTATGCAATGGTATTGCGACGAATTATACGCTGAAGAATAAATTATAAAATAACTTAACCCCGACAGGCTCGAAAATCTGTCGGGGTTTTATCATGCTTATGAGAACCGGCCCTTTAAGGAGCCTTTTTTCTATCCTTATTCTTCGGCGGCTTCCGCTGCATCGGCGGTGTCTGCGCCCTCGGCGCCGCTTCCGTCGTCGATAACCTCAACCGTTTCCTCGTCTTCGCTGTGCTCGGCAAGCTCCATCGTGACAACACAGGTGCCTTCGTCGGGCTTCATAACCCTAACGCCCTTTGAGCCGCGGGCAAAGAGGCTTACACTTTCGGTATAAATGCGGATTACGATACCTCCGCTTGTGATAAGCAACGCGTCGTCGTTTTCGTCAACGGCGTGAACGGCGGCAACCTTACCGTAAAGTGCGGTGCGGTAGTTGGTGATACCCTTACCGCCGCGTGACTGAACACGGTAGTTGTCAAAGCTTGAACGGCGGCCGAAGCCTGTTTCCGTAACGGTGAGCAAGGTTTTGTTTTCGTCAACAACCGCCATACCAACAACCTCGTCGCCTTCGCGCAGGGTGATAGCCTTAACGCCCCTTGCGGTACGGCCAATCGGGCGGCAGTCGGTCTCCTTAAAGCGGATAGCCCAGCCGTTTTTGGTCGCAACAAGGAGGTCGCAGTTACCGTCGGTAAGCTGAACCCACTTAAGCTCGTCGTTACCGTCAAGAACAATGGCGTTTATGCCGCCCTTGCGGTTGGAATCGTATTTGTTAAGCTCGGTACGCTTGATTACGCCGTTTTTGGTAACCATGCAAAGGTACTTGCCCTCTTCGGAAAGGTCGTTCGCCTTAACCATAACGCTGACCTTCTCGTCGGGGAGAAGCGGCAACACGTTAACGATGTTAAGTCCCTTTGACGTGCGGCTGCCTTCGGGCACTTCGTATGCCTTTAGCTTATACATTCTGCCCATATTGGTAAAGAACAACAGCCTATCATGCGACGAGCAAACGAACATCTGCTTCGTAACGTCCTCGTCGCGGTTGGTTGCACCCTTTTTGCCGCGACCACCGCGGTTTTGAAGCGCAAACTCGTCCGAAACAACGCGCTTGATGTATCCCATTTGCGACAAGGTGATAACGCTTTCGTTTTCGGGGATAAGGTCCTCGATGTCAACGTCGCCGCTTACTGCGGTAATCTCGGTGCGGCGGTCGTCGGCGTAGCGGTCGCGGATGTTGAGCGCCTCGGTCTTAACGATATCAAGAACGAGCATATGATCGCCCAAAATGGTCTCCAGCTCCTTGATTTTTGCGTTAAGGGCGGCAAGCTCTTCCTCAATCTTCGCTCTTTCAAGGCCGGTCAACTGGCCAAGTCGCATTTGGACGATGGCGGTGGCCTGGGCGTCGCTTAAATTAAAGCGGGCGATAAGGGCCTCCTTACCGTCGGCGATGGATTTCGACTTGCGTAAAATTGCGATAACCTCGTCAATAAAGTCGAGCGCAATCATAAGTCCTTCTAAGATATGAGCCCTTTCCTTGGCCTTTTTAAGGTCGAAACGGGTGCGGCGCTCAATAACCTCGCACTGGAAGTCAATGTAATGCTGTAACATCTCTTTCAGCGTAAGGATTTTCGGCTTTCCGTTAACAAGCGCAAGGTTGATTACGCCGAAGGTTGTTTGAAGCTCGGTGTACGAGAAAAGCTTGTTAAGCACAACCTGCGGATTTGCGTCACGTTTAAGGTCAACTACAATTCGCATACCGCCGTCGCGCTTACTTGAATGGTCAACTACGTCGTCGATACCCTCAACCCTCTTTTCGTCCGAAAGGTTGACTATCGACTTAACCAAATCCTTTTTGTTAACCATATAAGGGATTTCGGTAATGATGATACGGAATTTTCCGTTAGACATTTCCTCTATCTCGGTTTTTGCGCGGACAACCAGCTTGCCTCTACCGGTCGCATAAGCGGCGCGGATACCCGACATACCCATGACGATACCGCCGGTCGGGAAATCGGGGCCCTTGATGTGTTGGCAAAGCTCGTCAAGCTCGGCTTCGGGGTTGTCGATAAGGTGGCACATGCCGTCGATAACCTCGCCCAGGTTATGCGGCGGAATTTTGCTCGCCATACCAACGGCGATACCCTGCGTTCCGTTTACAAGCAAGGCGGGGAAACGGGCCGGCAAAACCGACGGCTCACGAAGGCGGTCGTCATAGTTGGGGACGAAATCGACCGTATCCTTGTCGATATCGTCAAGCATGTGGGTCGAAAGCTTGTTCATTCGGGACTCGGTATAACGGTAGGCGGCGGCGGGGTAGCCGTCGATTGAACCGAAGTTTCCGTGGCCGTCAACAAGCGGATATCTTAAATAAAAGTCCTGAACCATGTGGACCATGGCGTCGTAAACCGAAGCGTCGCCGTGCGGATGATAACGTCCAAGCACCGAGCCTACGGTGTCGGCGCATTTACGGTAGGGCTTGTCGGGGGTAAGCCCGTTTTCGTACATCGTGTAAAGAATACGGCGGTGGACGGGCTTAAATCCGTCACGCACGTCGGGCAAAGCTCGGCTTACGATAACCGACATTGAGTAATCAAGAAAGCTTTTGTTTACTTCGTCAACAATTTCGACGGGGACTATTTTCGTTTCCTCGTCGGCGGGCCAATAAACGTTTTCTCTAACTGCCATTTTCGTCCACCTCCTTAAATGTCAAGATTTACTACGTTGAGGGCGTTGTCCTCAATAAATTTACGTCTCGGCTCAACCTCGTCGCCCATGAGCAGGGTAAAGGTTGCGTCGGCTATTTCTGCGTCGGCCATTTCGACCTTAAGCATAGTTCTTGTTTCGGGGTCCATGGTGGTTTCCCAAAGCTGTTCGGGGTCCATCTCACCAAGACCTTTGTATCGCTGAACGTCTACCTTTTCGCTGCCGCCAAGCTCCTCGATAAATGCGTCTCTTTCGTCGTCGGAAAAGGCATAGCGGAAATTTTTGCCCTTTGAGCCTTTTGCCGTAACCTTGAAAAGGGGCGGCTGAGCGAGGAAAATGTGTCCCCTCTCGATAAGCTCGGGCATATAGCGGAAAAAGAAGGTTAAAAGGAGCGTTCTGATATGCGCTCCGTCAACGTCGGCGTCCGCCATGATGATAATTTTGTGATATCTTAACTTTTCAATGTCAAAATCGTCGCCTATTCCCGTTCCAAGCGCTACAACAACGGGCGTGAGCTTGTCGTTGCCGAAAACCTTGTCAATTCGGGCTTTTTCAACGTTGAGCATCTTACCCCAAAGCGGCAAAATCGCTTGGTAAGTCTTGTTTCTTCCGTCGCAAGCCGAGCCGCCTGCCGAGTCTCCCTCTACTATGTAAATTTCGGTTTTTGTGTTATCGTTGGAGATGCAGTCGGTAAGCTTTTCGGGCATTCTCGCCTTTGAAAGTCCCGCACTTTTACGGGAGGTTTCTCTTGCCTTTTGTGCCGCTTCACGTGCCGACGCCGAGGCTATCGTCTTGTTAACAATAATTTTCGCCGTGGCGGGGTTGTTTTCAAGGTAATCCATGAACTGCTCGCTAATCATCTGGCTTACCATGGTACCCATCCAGGTGTTGCCGAGCTTAGCCTTTGTTTGGGACTCAAACTGGGCGTCCTCAAGCTTAACGCTGACAACGGCAATCATGCCCTCCTGAACGTCCTCGCCTCTAAGATTGGTGTCGTTGTCTTTAAGCATTTTAAACTTGCGTGCATATGCGTTAACTACTCGTGTAAGCGAGGTTTTAAAGGCGTTTTCGTGAGTACCGCCGTCGATGGTGTGCATTGTGTTGGCGAAGGAGATGATGTTCGTGTCATAGCCGGTGTTAAACTGAAGCGCAATTTCGGCGCTTCCCTTGTCGTTGGACGTTGCCATGTAAATTACGTCCTCGTGAATGGGGTCCTTTTTCTTGCCCGAAAGGATATATTCGCAATAGCTCTTGATACCGCCCTCGTAATGGAAGGTTTCGCTTTTCTCAGCCTCTCCGCGAAGGTCGGATAATGTAATTTTGATGCCTGCGTTAAGGAAGGCCTGCTCCTGAAGTCGCTTCGCAAGTATATCGTAATCGTAAACGGTTGTGTCGGTGAAAAGGGTGGGGTCGGGCTTAAAGGTTACTATGGTACCGGTGTCGGTTGTGTCGCCGATAATGTCAAGCGATGTAGCCGTTTTGCCCCTTTCGTAGCGTTGACGGTAAATGTGTTCGCCGTTGCGAACAACAACCTCAAGATACTCGGAAAGCGCGTTAACTACCGACGCACCAACGCCGTGAAGTCCGCCCGCAACCTTGTATCCGCCGTCGCCGAACTTACCGCCGGCATGGAGAATTGTGTACACAACCTCAACCGTCGGGATACCCATTTTCGGGTG
Source organism: Acutalibacteraceae bacterium (assembly GCA_045119575.1). Lineage (GTDB taxonomy): Bacteria > Bacillota > Clostridia > Oscillospirales > Acutalibacteraceae > UMGS1976. The sequence goes on along the minus strand of JBGVDX010000018.1, from coordinate 3,945 downwards.
AATACCTACGGGGATACCGCGTCCGTTGTCGGTTACACGAATAATGTCTCCCTCTAAAATGTCTACCTCAATGTGGGTACAGTAGCCGGCAAGAGCCTCGTCGATTGCGTTATCAACAATCTCGTATACCAAATGATGAAGACCTCTCTCACCGGTTGAGCCGATGTACATACCGGGGCGTTTTCTTACCGCCTCAAGCCCTTCCAGTACCTGAATGGATGATTCGTCGTACTTTTCGGTTACCGGCGCGTTGAAATTGTTTCCGCTTAATTCGTTACTCACCTTAAAAATGCTCCTTATCTTAATTTATAGTAAAAATGGTTGATTAACCAAATAATGCTTTATTCTAAATAATTTTCGCCTATAAATCCGCTTCTCTTAAGCAAGGTTTGGGCGGAAATTTGGGACAAATAAATGATTTTTCCGCTTTTTGTCTCTTTACTGCGGCAAACGATGAATGATTTCGGCAAATCGTAGGTAACCGAAATAACCTCGCCGTCGCGCTGAGCCTTGTTAAGATAGTTTCGGGTGTGCTTTGAAATGGTCGAAGTGTCAAGGTCGAAAATGCCGATTATGTCGTCGGTTTTGATAACGGTTGTCTCGCCGATATGCAAAATCATTTTCAAAAACTCCTTATCTTAACTTATACCACGGTTTTACCCTGACCCGAAATGACAACTTTCCGCTTTGCAGTAATGTTTCGCTCGCCGCTTTTGTCACATTCTGTCACATCAAGCAGGTTTCGCTCGCAGTTATGTCACATTCTGTCACAAAGTAACGCCGTCGCCACGCCATTTGGCGCCGAATTAGCCTTGCTAACCCTCGATAATATTTCCGTCGCTGACCCTTATTCCCTTGCCCTCTTTAAGTCGGGAAACGGAATTTTTGTCGCAGCAGGTAATAAAAACCTGACGCTCGCCAATAGCGTTTAAAACGTAATCCTGACGGCTTTCGTCAAGTTCGCTCATAACGTCGTCAAGCAAAATTATCGGCTGTTCGCCGCTTATATCGTAAATAATGGCCGCCTCGCAAAGCTTTAACGTCAAAACGCAGGAACGTTGTTGCCCTTGCGAGCCGAACCGCCGAGCCGAATGCCCGTTTATAAGCACCTCGATATCGTCCCTGTGCGGGCCGACCGAGGTTACGCCGCTTGAAATATCCTCGTTTCGGCTGAAAAAAAGTTGCTCGGCTAAGCTTTCCTCGTCGTCGGCCGCCGTAATGTAGTCAATCGAAATTTTTTCCCTGCCGCCCGAAATACCTGAATAAATTTCGGGTGCAAACCTGTTAATAAGCTCGATATATCGCTTTCTAAACCTAATAATCTTGCATCCCAAAATGGCAATTTGCCTTTCGTATGCGTCAAGAATACTGTCCAGCCCCGCGTTAAACCGCATATCCTTTAAAACGGAATTTCGCTGAGTTACCGCGCGGTTATATTTGTTGCTTAACGTCGCATAAGACGGCGTAAGCTGGTTAATCGCAAGGTCAAGAAACGCTCGTCTTTCGGCGGGACCGTCTTTGATAAGGCTTAAATGGTCGGGCGAAAAAATAACGCCCTTAATAACACCGCCGAATTTTGACGGAGTTCCTTTTTTAACCCCGTTAAGCTCGGCGTCCTTTTTTTCACCTAACCTAATGGTTGCCGTTTGGTCTCTTTTTTCGGCGAAAAAATCAAGTTTAAGCTCGGCTCCCTGCTCGTCGTATTGGATAAGCTCGCCGTCCTTGGCTCCTCGAAAAGACTTTGCCCCCGTGAACAGCCAAATCGCCTCTAAAATATTGGTTTTTCCTTGTGCATTTTCGCCGTAAATTACGTTTATCCCTTTGTCAAAGGTGATTTCACCCTTTTTAAGGTTGCGAAAACGGTCAAATTCAAGTCGGCTGATAATCACAAAATCAGTCCTTACACCTTTTTAACCTTCAAAACCTCGCCGTCAACGTCAACAACCTCGCCGCCGAAAAGCTTTTTGCCCCGCATGGTGCAAACCTCGTCGTTGACCTTAACAAGCCCGTCTTGAATAATCATTTTCGCTTGACCGCCGCTGCCGACCAAGTTGGCAAGCTTTAAAAAACTGTCAAGCCTGATAAATTCGGTAGTTATCGTTATTTCTGTCATTTCATTCTCACCGGTAAAACAATGTAAAGATAGGTGTCGCCGTCAATCGGGCGGATAAGCAGCGGCTTGTCCTCGCCCTCAAACTGGAGCGCACATTTGTCGCTTTCGGTCGCACGCAACGCCTCTAATAAATAGCGGAAGTTAAAGCCGATGGAAAGGCTTTTTCCCTCGATATCAAGCGGAACCTCGTCAGAAGCACTGCCCACGTCGGTTGAACAGGTGCATTTAATCGTGTTGTCGGAAAGCTTGCAGGTAATCGGCGTTCTGCGTCTTTCTTTGTCGGTTATAACCTGGCTTACGCGTTCAACCGTATCAATAATCATTCTTACGTCGGCAACCGCCGTTGTACAAAGCTCTTCGGGTAAAATTCTTTCGTAATTAAAGAAATCGCCGTCAAGAAGCCTTGAAATAATGAAATATCCGTCAACCGTAAAGATGATGTGACGTTTTGTCATGCAAATTTTAATGTCGTCCTCGGTGGTGATAAGGCGCAAAACCTCGCTAAGCGTTCTTGCCGGAACGATAAAGCGCATTTGTCCTTCGAAATTAATGTTTTCCTGTCTTACCGCGATACGGAAACCGTCAACCGCAATAAGTCTTAAAATTCCGTCCTCAACCTCGAACATTATGCCGGTGTGTACCGGCTTTGAGTTGCCCGGAACGGCGCAGGAAAAGATGGTCTGCCTTACCATCGAGGTAAGGATAGCCGACGGTATGCTCAAATTTTGAACGCCGAGCACCTGCGGCAGTTCGGGATATTCGTCGGGATTTATACCTACAAGCGAGAATTTGGAGTTACCGGAGGTTATATGGCAAATTAAACGCTCGTCGATAAATACGGTGATTTTATCCTCCGGCAAGCGGCGTACAATGTCGCAAAACAGCTTTGCCTCAAGAATAATTTTACCGCATTCTTCAACAGTTGCGTCAATCGCCGTCTCCATACCGATTTCAAGGTCATAGCCGCAAAGGGTAACCTGACCCCTGTCGGCGGTAAAAAGAATACCCGAAAGAGCGGTTACTGCGGTTTTTTGCGAAACTACACGGGAAATGTGCGAAGCCGCTTCGACAATGGTATCTCTGTCACAGGTAAATTTCATAACGAAAATCTCCTTCTATTAAATAGAATGAATAATGAATGATGAATGATGAATAATTACGGTGTCGGCTCCGCCGACCAATAATTTTTTTGCTTTAAAATTTATTAACAAGCCAAAAACTTAAAAATCAAAAAAATCGAACGATTTTTTATCTAAAAAAAATAAATAAAATAGTAGTAGTAGTAGTGGCTGTCGAAATGTTGAAATCGTCTTTTTCATTAACGGTATCAACGGTTTGTCCCACTTTTAAAATTTTTGAACTTCTTTTAACAAAATGTTGAAATGTTAAACGATTTTCAGTTTTTAAAAGCTTCAACATGACATTAACTTTAAATGTTAAAGAAATTGTTGATAATATCGGTCAGGTTTTGTCACGTTTTTTGTGAATTTTTAACCGATTATTGCGCCGGCCGGTGATTAAATATCACGTTTAATCATAAAGGTTATTAATTAAAATGGTTACCAATCACCCGTCACAGATTGCCACAGCAGCAACAACGCAGACACGAAAATTTATGACACGTTGCCACAACAAGCCCGCCGTCAGCACTCCGCTCGGTTACTCGCACCTCGCCGCCTGCTCCAGCAAACCCGCCGTCAGCACGCCGCTCGGCAACCTCAACGGTGGTTTTCATCAATTTAGTCGGTGGGAGTTTGCAAATTTTTGATAATATCTTCGATAACGTTCTTTTCCTTGGGCTGCGCCTCCATTATGGCGGCTACCTTGTTAAT
>JBGVDX010000017.1:0-3705 GCA_045119575.1 Acutalibacteraceae bacterium | reverse complement strand
TTATAGAGCGGCTTGGCGCCCTTGTCGGAGTAAGCAAGTCGGAAATCATAGAGGGCGTTCCGTCAACCTCCGCATCACCCATTACCCGTGTCCCCATTTTGGGCAGGGTTGCGGCGGGCAGCGGTTGTCTCGCCGACGATAACCTTGACGGCTACGAAAACGTACCTACCGATATACTCTCGACCGGGGAAGAATTTATCCTCCTTAACGTAAAGGGTGACTCTATGTCACCAAAAATTGAGGAGGGCGACCGCTTGCTTATTCAGCTCCAGCCCTCGGTAGACAGCGGCTCCTACGCCGTTGTGCTTATAGACGACGAGGACGGCGTTGTAAAAAAGGTTTGTTATTCCAAAAACCGTATTGAGCTTATAAGCGAAAACCCCTATTATCCGCCCCGAATTTTCGAGGACAGCGAGGTTACACGCGTAAGGGTTGTAGGGTTAGTAAAATATATTTTCAGAAAGGTGTAAATTATCATGAAAAAAGGGCTTTCGGTATTAATTAAAATACTTATCAGCGCCGCTTTAATTTTTGTCGCGTTTTGGTTCTCGCTTCCTGCGCTTAACCCGAAAAGCGACGGATTTTGGAGCTTTCTTATCACCTGCGTCGTAATCGTTTTGGTGGTAAATTTCGGCGGTGCGCTTATTAACTTTTTCCGCTCGTTCAAGGACGTTAAGGGCGCAAACCTGCTTGAAAAAAGCAAGCGCCAAATTAAATCGCTCGGCAAGCCGATTATCGGATTGGTTATCGGCATAGCGGCAATACTTGTTTTTTCGGCCGTATGTAACATTATCGGCGCCGAAATTTTCAACGCCGCCGCCTACCGCGACCTTATCACCGTCACCGACAGCGATTTTGCCGAGGACGTTGCCGAAATCGGCATGAACCAAATTCCTATCGTCGATTACAACACCGCCGAGGCGCTCGGCAAGCGCAAGCTGGGCGAAATGAGCGACCTCGTGTCCCAGTTTGAGATTGCCGACGATTATACCCAAATTAACTTTAAAAACGTGCCTACAAGGGTTACGCCCCTTCTTTACGGCGACGCAATTAAATGGTTAAACAACCATAAAGAGGGCTTGCCGGGGTACATTACGGTCGATATGACAACCCAAGAGGCGACCCTTGTCCGCCTTGATAAAGGTATAAAATATTCACGAAGCGAATATTTCATGCGTAACCTCGACCGCTATCTCCGTTTCAAGTACCCGACCAAAATTTTTGACGAGGTTTCCTTTGAAATTGACGACAACGGCGTACCTTACTGGGTAGCGTCGGTTGTAAAATACCGTATCGGATTTTGGAGCGGTAAGGATATCGGCGGCGCCGTACTTCTTAACGCCGTTACGGGCGAATGCACCTATTACGATATCGGCGACGTTCCGACATGGGTTGACCAGATTTACGATTCCGCTATAGTGCTTAATCAGCTTTCCTATAACGGTAAGTACCGTTCGGGATTTTGGAACTCCGTTTTCGGTCAAAAGGGCGTTTTGCAGCCGACCGACGGCTACAACTATCTTGCCATTGACGACGACGTTTGGCTTTACACGGGCATGACCTCGGTAAGCGGAGACGAATCAAACGTAGGCTTTGTGCTTGTCAACCTCCGCACAAAGGAAACCCGTTACTATTCCGTACCGGGCGCCGAGGAATATTCGGCTATGTCCTCCGCCGAGGAGCAGGTACAGCACCTAAATTACCGCGCCACCTTCCCGATTTTGCTTAACATCGGCGACCGCCCGACCTATTTCATGTCGCTTAAGGGCGACGCAGGGCTTGTAAAAATGTACGCCTTTGTCGACGTTCAGCAATATCAAATCGTAGGCACGGGCGGCTCGGTTAAGGCGGCACGTGAGGATTACCTTGCAAAGCTCGGCGCAGGGGAAATTACTCCCGCACCAGAAAAGGAAACGTCAAAGGTTACGGGCACGGTAGTTGACATTAAATCGGCGGTAGTCGGCGGCAACACCACCTACTACATTCTTCTTGACGATAACAACCTCTATACGGCGGCTATAACCGTGTCCGATTCGCTCCCGTTTATTAAGTCGGGCGATAAGGTTACGCTTACCGTGACCGAAAATACGGTCAGCGAGCTTGCCTATACGGGCAACGACCAAACCGACGACGGCGGTTTAACCCCCGAAAACGAAGCGGCAACAAGCCAAACGGAAACCCAAAGCGACGCCGCATAAAAGCAGTATCATCAACCGAAAAAAGTATCAGGAAACGGAAAAACTCCGTTTCCTGATTTTTTTATATTATTTTGCGGCGGTTTCAATCGCCTCAAGCAGCTTTTCGGCCTCGCCGGCGGTCACTCTGCCCGCCTTAATCGCTGCCATGATTTTGTCGCCGGTTTTAGCGGCGGACGTAACCGAATTGTTTTTCCACGCCGCCCAAACCGCCGCCAGCGACGCTATAATGCTTGAAACGGCGGCATAGGACTCCTCCCCCGCAAAGGGTATCGGGTTAACCCCCAGCTCGGTCAGTATAAGGTTGACAAGGCTTAAAATAAGCACCGCCGCCCTTACAATAACGTCCAAATTATTCACTCGCTACACCCCCAAAAGCGCCGACCATGTGTTTTTACCTATAACCCCGTCGGCGTCAAGCTTTTTATCCTTTTGGAAGCTTACGGTTGCCGCCCTTGTCTCGTCGCCGAAATCGCCGTCAACCCCGCTTTTTTGAAGCTCGTATCCAAGCGCGATAAGCAGCCTTTGTGCCGTCTTAACCTGCTCGCCCTTGCTGCCTTTTTCTAACTCATTAAGCTCAATCATAACCGTTTTTGCCTCGCTTTCCTTGTCATAATCAACGGTACAGTAGCCCGCAATATTGGAATTTGTGCGAGAATATGATTTCGCCGCTACCATTCCGCCGTTTGCGCTGTATCCCGTTTTTGTCGTGTTACCCTCTACGGTATAAACCGTTGACGAGGTAACCTTTGTGATAATTCCGATATGCTTTCCGCTGCCCGAATCGTCTCGGTTGCCGAAAATGATAAGGTCGCCGGGCTTAGGCGTGCCGTCACCTCGCCTTATCCACTTGCCTTTTTTGGCATAATGCTTTCTTACCGATGGAACCCACGCAGTTTTGCCTCCACCATAGAAAAGTTCGGAAGCGCCCGCGTGCTTAAACACCCACCAAACGAATTGACAGCACCAAGCCGTCCCGTTTACGCCATATTCCTTGCCGTATTTTTGCTTGTTGGAATTTTTCGGCGACTCGGTAACGCCGATTTCACCCTCGGCAACCTTAATAACCTTGCTTGCGTAATATTCAGCCATATTTTTCACCGCTTTCTTTTCTCCGCCGTGTTCAATTTATTATATTCACGGCCGCCGATTAACTTTACCCTCAACCCTCAAGCCGAGTAATTCTCGCCTCGTGGTCGGTAACCGTCTCCTCAACCGAACGAAGCTCCTTTTTTTGGTCGCGTAACGTGCTTTTAAGCTCGTCAAGCCCGCATTTAACCTCGGTCATCGCCTTTGTATTGTTGCTTACAACGGTACAAATGGCAATACACGCAGGCACAAGGGTGACAATCCCCACCAATATTTCCCATGTCATTTACTGCTCACCGCCTCTTTTTCCTCCGCCTTTATGCGTTCCACAAAGTCGTGGTAAGCGATAAACTCGTCGGGCTTTGTGTCTCGTTGGCGTAGGATAGCCAGCTCGTCGTCTACCGAATATTTAAGCCTTATG
>JBGVDX010000016.1:0-1329 GCA_045119575.1 Acutalibacteraceae bacterium | reverse complement strand
ACTTTAAAACTTATTTATAAATATAATATACAACATTATTGAGGATATTTCAATGAAAAAGTCGCTACTTTCTATATGCTTGGTCATAATTCTAATATTATCGGTTGTAACTGTGCCCGCCGGAGCTTATGCGCCGTCGGAGTTTTCTGTTAATGCCGAACACTGTATGCTTGTTAACACCGACACTAACGAAATACTGTACAAGAAAAATATTGATGATAAAATTTATCCCGCTTCGATTACAAAGTTGCTTACGGCGCTTGTTGTTTGCGAAAACATAAAGGATTACAACGAAACTGTAACCATCGACGGTGTTTTGCTTGACTCCTTGCTGGGTACCGATTCCTCGCTTAGTTATGTTTCCGCCGGCGAGGTTTTAACAATTGACCAAATGCTTCATTATTTGCTCATTACATCGGGTAATGATATTGCTTTGTCTCTTGCCAACTACATTGGCGGAACGGTTGATGGATTTACCGATATGATGAATAAAACCGCTAAACGTTTAGGTATGAATTCATCAAATTTTGTTAATCCTCACGGACTGCCTGATAATAATCACTATACGACCGTAAGCGATATACATAAGCTCGCTGTTGCTGCCTTTTCGGTTGATAAAATAAAGGAAATATGTTCAACCTCAAGACATACTATAGCCTCAACCAACAAGAGCGGGGAAAGACTTGTTGCGACAACAAATTATCTTATTGACAGGTCAACTACCTATTATTATAAATACTGTACGGGCGGTAAGACAGGTTATACCGAATCTGCGGGACGATGTATTGTTTCAACGGCTGAAAAAGAGGGTATGCACTATCTTTGTATAGTTATGAAAGCGGACCCGAATTACACCGATGATAACGGAAACAGTAAACGAATTGAATTTATAGATACGGCCCGGCTTTATGAATGGGCATTTAACAATTTCAGCTATAAAACAGTAATAGATAAAGACGAGTATATTAGCGATTTGCCTGTAAAGCTTTCTTGGAACGATGAATACGTTCAACTTTTAGCGGGGGAGAGTCTTACCGTTTTAGTGCCGAACGAGGCCGAGAAAAATTCAATCGAAATTGACCTTGATTTTCTTGACGGAAAATCGAAAGACGCCAAAATAGAACAAGGCGAATTGCTTGCGATCGCAAACGTATATTATGCTAACGAGAAAATAGGCACAATTGAACTTGTAGCCGCAAAGGACGTTAAACGCAGTTTAATGCAATACGGATGGATGCTTTTTACGCGTTCAATGGGTACCATTTGGTTTAAACTGATTTTCGCTGTTATCGGCATTACTTTGCTGTCTTATTGGGTTATTGCAACCGT
>JBGVDX010000015.1:0-8184 GCA_045119575.1 Acutalibacteraceae bacterium | reverse complement strand
AGGTCTTGCGGCGTTTATGCCGATGATAATGGGTACGGGAGGTAACGCCGGAAGCCAATCTTCGGTTACCATTATCCGCGGTCTTTCAATTGGCGAAATTGAAATGGGCGACATTATACGCATTATTTGGAAAGAGCTTAGGGTGTCGCTTCTTTGCGGAATTACAATGGCGATTGCGACCTTTGGAAAAATCATGCTTATTGAGCAGCCCGGATTTATGACGGCGGTTGTAGTAAGTTTAACCTTGGTTGCGACCATTGTTACGGCGAAGCTGGTCGGCTGCGTGTTGCCGATACTCGCTAAAAGGGTCGGATTTGACCCCGCGGTTATGGCAAGCCCGTTTATTACAACAATAGTTGACGCATTGTCGCTTGTTATTTATTTCCGCATCGCAACCATGATTTTGATGTAAAGGAAGTAAGCGACATGGAAATAAAAATCGGCAAGTACCGCCATTTTAAGGGTAACGAATATGAAGTTATCGGCATAGCCAAGCACAGCGAAACCTTAGCCGAAATGGTCGTTTACCGTGCATTATACGGTGACGGCGGTATTTGGGTGAGACCTGTCGAAATGTGGAACGAAACGGTCGAACGCGACGGCAAGGTTTTTAAAAGATTTGAATATATTGAAGATTAGAAAAAGTAAAACACCTGTCTTAAAAGGCAGGTGTTTTTTACATTAAAAAAGCGATGATGTTTTCACATCACCGCTTTTTTGTTGCTACTTAATCAGGTCGGATTTATTATATTTTTCCAATTGTCCTGAGCTGTTTTTTCTTGTGAACTCTGCAGTACCTGTTATCTCAAGGCGACCATATTTGCCAAAAAAGCCTTCATAACTACCATTCTCCATTGCTGAGTTGCCATCAACAAGATAAAACACATACTTTTTCCCAATTTCAGGCGTTTCAGTTTCATCAGCATATTCATATATAACAGTATTGTCAATTTCTTCGTCTGTCATATTTATACCGTGTTTATCAATAGAGTCACCAAGCTTTGTGCGTAAGGGAATATAACCGCCATACGTATATACCTTTATAACACTGTTTTCCGGTACATTTCCTGATAGAGTTTCCTCAACTGAAACATTAATAATTGTCCAAGCATTTGTACCTAGAGATACATAGTCTATATCATTAACTGTACCTACTACGGAATATTTTGAGTATGCAATAATATTATCCATTGTAGGCATAATTGCATAATCATTTTGTGTAAATGTTTTAAGTACCTTGTACCCCTTAAACTTTTCCGGCAATTCTTCCGTTAACTGACTTTCATCAGAAACGACTGTCGTATTTGAATTTTTTGCTATATCTGAGTTACTATTTTGGCAACTAACCAATGAACTCATAATTATTATGCAAAAAACTAAAATAAAGCACAATTTATTCATAACTAACCTCCTACTGTTTAGCCGTACAAATGGTTGATATTTCGTAAATCCTGTGCATCAGCTCGCGTAGCCGTTCTCGTACCGCTACCGCTTTGACACATAATACTCGAAGCCCGACAATTTTGATGCGAAAGCCCCATTGCGTGTCCTAATTCATGTGCAATCGTTGCACGTTTTTGTGAATTAGAAATATTGTACGCCGTATTATTTAGTGCATTAACATGTATTTTACACCTAGACCAGCCATAATCGCTTGACAAGGCACCACTTGTGTTTAAAAGTACAGGTTCTTGGTATAAAAAGAACTCTGTTCTCCCTAGCACATTAGAAGGCAATGTATTATCGCAAATGATTTCGAAATAGGCTTGTGATTTAGTAGATGTCTCCTTGATTGATATTGATGTAGTAACACCTATTGAATCTGTAGTATATACCCACTGGTCAACAGCTGTACGGGCATAACCATTAAAAGTTGAGTTAAATCCTGAGAGATAAAAATATCTATGGTTTGAGCCATAATTTCCAACACCATAATTCATTGTTTTATCGCCAAAGGTGTGAAATTTCCTATTGTCCGTACTGTTATTATGACACCTATATCCATCATTGATACTGCCACATGAAACAACAGCCGATGATGAAACAGTAAACGAAACTGCCAATACAGAAAATACAAGAAAGACACTTAAAACTCTTTTAATTATTCCTTTCATCTTAGCCTTCTATCAAATTACATAAACTTCTTAAACGACCAAAAGCTTTTGTTACTTAAATTATAACAATATTTGATAATTTTGTCAATGATTTTTTTCTATATTTTCCCTTTTATGTTAATATTAATACGATTATTGCTTTGCTCTTTTGTTGACGCAAAAAAAGCGATGATGTTTTCACATCACCGCTTTTTGTTTTAAGCTTTAATTATGCCTTGTTTACGGAACCGAAAAGTTCCATTTTTTCCTTAACGGTGGCCTTGATAGCCTCGAAGCCCGGAGCAAGAAGCTTTCTCGGGTCGAAGCCCTTGCCCTGCTGGTCCTTGCCGGCTTCAACGTATTCACGGGTAGCGGCGGCAAAGGCAAGCTGGCACTCGGTGTTAACGTTAATCTTGGAAACGCCGAGGGAGATAGCCTGTTGAATCATTTCGGCGGGGATACCTGTACCGCCGTGGAGTACGAGAGGCATTGTGCCGGTGAGCTCCTGAATCTTAGCAAGGGTGTCGAAAGAAAGACCGGCCCAGTTTTCGGGATATTTACCGTGGATGTTACCGATACCGGCGGCGAGCATTGTTACGCCGAGGTCGGAAATCATCTTGCACTCTTCGGGGTCGGCAACTTCGCCGTTACCAACAACGCCGTCTTCTTCACCGCCGATAGCGCCAACCTCAGCCTCAAGAGAAAGGCCGAGCTTATCGCATATTTCAACCAGTTCCTTTGTCTTTGCGATGTTTTCTTCAATCGGGTAATGAGAACCGTCGAACATTACCGAAGAGAAGCCGGCCTCGATACAAGCCTTTGCGCCTTCGTATGAGCCGTGGTCAAGGTGGAGAGCAACCGGAACGGTAATTCCAAGCTCGTCAATCATGCCGTTAACCATGCCGACAACCGTCTTGTATCCGCACATATACTTACCGGCGCCCTCGGAAACGCCGAGGATTACCGGAGAATTAAGCTCCTGAGCGGTAAGAAGGATAGCCTTTGTCCATTCAAGGTTGTTGATGTTGAACTGGCCAACTGCGTATTTGCCCGCTTTAGCCTTGGTCAACATTTCTTTTGCTGAAACTAACATGTTTTTTACCTCCGTAAAAGTTTTATTTTTCAATACCAAATCATTATACCCTATCTTTGATAAAAAATCAACAATCTCTATGCCGTTAAATTGCACAGAAAAGGGTCTTTTTCGGCTCGGTTACTATGTGACACTCGCCGTTTGGCATAATAATATGCTTTTCGCCGTCTCCCTCAACCGTAAGCGAGAATTTTTCGCCGTCAATTTTCCAATCGACCTTTATATCGCCCATGGGAGTTGACGCTGCGCCCTTAGCAAAGCCAAGTCCAGCCAAGGTCGGGCGAATTTCTACGGCTTTTCCGTCGTAGCCAATCGGCTTTACGCCCAAAATTACCGACGTAAATTCATAAATCGGGAGCGAGCCCCAACCGTGACAATCGCTTCTTTCCTGGATATCGTCCTCCGCCCACGTAGTAAGCCCTCGGCTGAGCATATTTCGCCAACCGTCAAGCAGGCCATATGCTTTTTCGTACAAGCCCGCTTTTTCAAGCGCCCTGAACACAAAGAACATCATTGAATAGGAACAATGGGGCAAGGATTTGTCGCTAAGCATACGCTCCAAAAGCGAGGTCGCCTCGTCGCCCGTTACGGCGTCGGCAAGCACAGCCCAAATTTGCGGGTGCCAACTATATCCGCCGTTTTCGGTGTCAGCGAAAAGCGATTTTTCGCCGTTATAGAAAAATTCATACGCCGCTTTGTTCACCCTTTCGCGGCGTTTTTCATATTCCGCCGCCATGTCGCAAAATCCGTACTCTTTGTAAAGGTCAGCGGCGCATTTTAAGGCCAGCGAATACATAAACGAGTAGCAGGACATTGCTCCCTTTCCCGGCGAGCCGTCCTTCCACTCCTTTACCCAGTCGAGAAAACGCCAATATTCAGTGTCGCCAACAACGCCGCTGTCGTTTAAGCGGTTATCGAACCAATTTAAAATTCCGTCGATTTTCGGTAACAGGCCGCGGATAAACCTTCGGTCGGTCGGCGTATATTTAAGGTAATCGTCGGCAAGGTAGATTACATGAAGCGCAAAACCGGGGATAACCTGCTCATTCAGCGAGGGATAACGGGCCTGCGTCATGCCGTCGGGATACTGCGACTGCATAAATTCCGTAAGGCACTTTTTTGCAAGGCGGCGGTCGCTTCCCAAGCAAAAGGTAAACAACGCCTCCAGCCTTGTATCCATGGCATACTGGGTTTGCTCATAATAGGGGCAATCCTCAAAGGTTTCGTGCATACAGTTGTTTACGGTGCGGATGCTGGTTTGCCATAAAGCCGCTGCGTCGGGGTCGGAGCTTTCGAATTCCGCCGATACGGCAAGCGGATATTTGTTTTCGTAAAACTTAAGGTCGCTTAAGGTCAACGGTTCATCATAGGTTGCAACCTCCACGCGGATAAAACGGAAGGTGCGGAACCAAAAAGGCTCGTATGTATGTGCGTTTCCGTCACAAATTAGTCGGTCGGTCATGCCGTAAATAATTCCGTCGGTGTTGTCGCGGTTTTTCTTTGTAATTTTCCAACCGTCCTTGAAAATATAGCTTTCGGCGTAGGTCAGTTTAACCTCGGCGCCCTTTCCGCCCGAAATATTGATATGCGGAGTACCCGTAAAATGCACCCCTGCGTCAATTTCGACAAAGCTTACCGTGTTAGGCGGAAAGCTAATCTCGCCGCCCGATAAAATTTCATCGGCGGGCAAGGACGATTTCATTACACGGACAAATTTACGTTCGCTGTTCGTGAGAGGCGGAATTACGCGCGGAGAAAGCACCCATTTCGACATTTCGCCATAGGCATAGTCGCGGTCAAATACGGCGTCGCAAACCTTTTCCGCGGGCGCAAAATCAAGGTCGGCCGCCGCAAATTCGATTTTTTCGGTAAAATCGGTAAGGCACCAATAGGGCGGCGCCGTACAAATAAAGGAATTATCCCTTGCAACAAGCCAATTTTCGTCGGCGGAGATGTTTTCCGCCTCGCCGTCGGGGTGAACAACCTCGCCGTCAAGCATAAACGCCATTTTTTCGGTGCGGTGGATAGCCGCCATGCGGTAATCAAGATGTAACACGAGGGCTTCAATATTATTTTCGCCGTCGGTAAGATAATTGCTAAGGTCGGCGGTTTCGTAATAGGTCACAAAGCGGTTTCCCTTGCACGGGCCGCAAAGAACCTCGTTGCCGTTTATAAACAGCTTATATCTTGTGTCGGCGCTTACCCTTACGTTAAGGCGGCTCCCTTTTTTGGCGGTAAAGCGGCGCCTAAAACGGTAAAGTCCGTCACCTGAATTTGCGTTTTTAGCGGTAATCCACATAAAAAGTCCTCCGATTTTCGTTCATACCTTTTATTGTAATAAAATTTAACCCAAACTGCAACACCTTATTTGCCTGACCCAAAGGTTTTAACATTTTATGATGAACACTTCCCCCATGAAGCACCGAAAAAACGGCAAAAAACGAAAAGCCACGGGTATTCCCATGGCTTTTTAAATGAGGATTTTTTAATCAAAAGGTAATTCGTCGGTCTTTAAAGTAAAATTCCTTGTCTCGGTCATTTACCTCTCGCAATACTTTGCAGGGGTTGCCGACGGCGACAACATTTGAGGGTATATCCTTATTAACAACGCTTCCCGCGCCGATTACTACGTTATTTCCTATCGTTACGCCCGGAACAATAATTGCGCCTGCGAATACTATCTTGACATTTGCAAGGACGAACAATTAAAGGCGCAGATAATAAGGTTTATCAAAGGCTGTGCGGACTACATAATCCTGCGTATAGGCGACGGTGACGGTCAAAAACGGATAACCGATGCAACAAGAAGCTGGCTCGGTCTTAACTCGTCGTCAATACTTGAGCCTATCGTAAAGCTTTACCGCGTTACAAATGATAAAAAGTACCTTGATTTTGCAACATACATTGTAAATGAGGGCGGCGCAAGGGGCATAAACGTATTTAGGCTCGCCTATGAAAACAAGGTATATCCTTATCAGTACGGTGTTTCGAAGGCATACGAAATGATGTCCTGCTTTGAGGGGCTTTTAGAGTATTATTACGCAACCGACGAGGAATGGTGCAAAACCGCCGTTATCAATTTTGCAAACGCACTTATTAAAACCGAAATCTCAATCATCGGTTGCAGCGGTATAACCCACGAGCTTTTTGATTACACAGCGGCACGTCAAACCGTAAGGCAGGAGGACGTATTGCAAGAAACCTGCGTTACCGTTACCTGGATGAAATTCTGCTCAAGAGTTTTGGAGCTTACAGGAGAGTCTAAGTTTGCGGACTGTATGGAGCAGTCGTTTTATAATGCATATCTCGGCGCGTTTAATACCGAGCGCAAAATATGTCCGCGTATGCGTAAGAAATATATTGAAGAAATGGGCATGGATTATATTGTAGATACATTTCTTCCGATAGACAGCTACAGCCCGCTTTTATCGGGTAAGCGAGGCGTGGAGGTAGGCGGAAATCAGCTTTTGCGCGACCGTACTTACTACGGTTGTTGTACCAGCATAGCATCGGCGGGTGTCGGTGTGTTTATGAAAAACATGGTGACAGTAAACGAAAACGGCATCACCATAAATTTCTTTGAAAACGGAAGCGCAAAAGTGCAATATAAAGGCGCAACCATTGAAATTACGCAAAAAACCGCCTATCCCACCGACGGAAGGATTGATATTTCCGTAAAATCCGACATCCCCAAGGAGTTTGAGCTTCGGGTGCGTGTCCCTTCCTGGACAGGGAGAAACGACGGGTATGCCGTTTACAAAAAAGTTTGGTCGGACGATAAAATCCCGCTTGATTTTGATATGCAAATACGCACACAGCTTCCGATGAAATGGGAAAAAGAGGTCATATATACCGATATGACCAACCTGAAACCCGGCAACTACGTAGCATCTGCCGCTACCGTGTATCACAAGGCCGATGACGATAACTATATCGCACTTATGCGCGGGCTTATCACCCTTGCGGCAGATTCAAGAAGCGGCAAAGACGCGGCTTCCATGTTTGATTTCGAGCCCAAAGGCGAGCTTTGCGCGGATAACAATATTATAGACGGTGTATGCTGCCTTTTGAAAATGCGCTTTACCGACAAAAACGGTAAGGATTTCTATCTTGTGGATTACGCATCGGCAGGTAAGGACTGGGAAACAGAAATCGCCGCTTGGCTTAAAACAAAATAAGATGCTAAATTAAAACCGCCCCGTGCTCAACCGAACATGGGGCGGTTATGCTTATTAATAGCTGTGTTTCGCCGAAAAATAGGGGCTATAAAGACCTAAAATCCTGATGAAATCGACTTTTTGAAGGCTTATTCGCTCTCCTTTATCGAAACCCGTTGCGGCAGTAAGTAAAAAAAAGGGGGGGAATTGGCTTTGATGCAATCTTTATTCAACGGACAGATGTTTCTCCAAAAAACTGTTTACTATCTTGCCAATATTAGAATCCTCATTTCCTAATCCACGGTCCATTATTTGAACACGACCGTACTTATAAAAAATTCTTAATTCTTCATCGGCATCATCTACATAAAAATCAAGTCTGTCGGCGTTTTTAATACACAACTCTATTTCATCGCATAACTTCTCAAATTCTTCCAAAGAACAGCTTGCCTTTTGAACGGAGTTTGCCTTGCGACTTCCTGCCTTATATTTTTTAATATAATTGCGCTATCATTAGTAATTACGGTAGTTATTCTTGCGCCGTTTTGCATTGTTGAAACATCAAAATAACTTCTTCTGTATTCCATTTTTTCGATAGACATCACTTTCTCACCTCTTGAACACAGTATATCACACCTTATGTCCGATAAAAAGGACTCAGCAAAGAAAAATCCCCATCGATTGCTCGACGGGGATAAATTGTTTATTTAGGATAGATTACTTCATTTCCTTTATAGCAGCCTGAGTCGCCAAAGTTTGCAGGGGGAATTATGTATTGGGGCGAGATTGTCGCCCCTTTCTTTCGGTTGCCCTCCACATTCATAGGAATGGGAGAGTCGCC
>JBGVDX010000014.1:0-12452 GCA_045119575.1 Acutalibacteraceae bacterium | reverse complement strand
CGGTGGCAGCAGGAATGAACAAGCCCCAAATTATCAGTTATCAGGTTATCACGGTCAGCCATTTGAACGCGCCCTAAAAGAAAGCTGTTTTGTCATAGTTACGGTTGTGCCTTTGCCCGATTTTGAACGGACAGACAGCTTGTCCATAAATGATTCCATTACGGCAAAGCCCAAACCGGCTCGTTCGCCTCCCGCGGTTGTAAAAAGCGGCTCCATGGCTTTTTTTACGTCATCAATACCGCAGCCCTTATCGCGGACGGTAATTTTTACGACACGGTTATCGAAAATTGCAACGGTTATGTACACGGTATCAATGCGTTCCTTATAAGCGTGAACTATGCAGTTTGTGACCGCCTCGGAAACGGCGGTTTTAATATCGTTAATTTCCTCGATAGTTGGGTCAAGCTGGGCTATAAACGACGCAACGGCCACTCTTGCAAACGACTCATTAGACGAGCGTGACAAAAGATTTATTTTTACTTCATTTATTGGTTTCATTTTTATAACCTCCTTTATCAATTACGGCAAGACGCTCAATTCCCGACAGGCGCATCACCTTATATATTTGGGGCGACGTATTGGTAATATGAAGCTCGGCGCCGATTTCTCGGGTTTTCTTATATCGGCCCATAACAAGGCCTATCCCCGACGAATCCATAAAGGTTAGATTACGAAAGTCGATTATCACGAGGGTGGGTCGGGCGGAGTCGATGGTTTTGTCGATTTCCTGACGGATACCGACGGCGGCATGGTGGTCAAGCTCGCCTTCAAGTCGGGCGGTAAGCACCTCTCCCGTTACATCAATGTTTACAGGCATTTTATACACTTCCTTTCAGGGCGCAAAAAAACACCCTTATCCTTAATAATAAAGGAGTAAGGGTGTTTTGTACCGAAAAGTATGTCGGCTGATATTAGATTTATTTATAGAAATTTAGAAGTTTCGGTCGAATTGCGGAAGCGAGATAGAGCGAGCCGCAAACAACTATAGGTGCGCCGTCGGCTTTTTCGGTGGCGAGGGTTATCGCCTCAATATATGAACGGGCGGAATAAACCGACGGACAAAAAGCCTTCGCCTTGTTTTTAAGCTCGGTTGCGGTCATTGTACGCGGATTAGGCACCGTCAAGGTTATAATATCCGAAAAATGCGGCGATAAAATACGCAAAACGTCGTCGGTATCCTTATCGGCAAGCATACCCATTATTGCAACCGCTTTTTCACCGTTTAAAACGACACCAAGCGAATCGGAAAGCGCTTTTGCGCCGTTGGGGTTATGTGCGCCGTCAAGGATAACGGTCGGCTTTTTCGATATAATCTCCATGCGGGCGGCAAAACGGGTTGCGGCTATGCCTTTTGCGACAGCGTCGCTCGGTACGCCGATATTAAGCGCCGCCGAAACGGC
This sequence comes from Acutalibacteraceae bacterium, assembly GCA_045119575.1. GTDB lineage: Bacteria > Bacillota > Clostridia > Oscillospirales > Acutalibacteraceae > UMGS1976. The sequence continues at coordinate 11,052 of JBGVDX010000014.1, read as the reverse complement.
GGTAGCGGCGTTAAGGCGTTGGTGCACGCCGATTAACGGCAAGGCTATTTCCACGCCGTTGACGGTTATTTTTGTTCCGTTAACGCCGTTATACTCGGTAGCAAAATCGGTCGGCGGGACGATAAGGTTGCTGTTCCTTTCCTTGCAAATTTTGCGCACGGTAGCGGAAACCTCGTCATATTGGTCGGGGTACATTACGGTAGGACAGCCGTTTTTGATAATTCCGCATTTTTCGAACGCAATTTTTTCGGCGGAGTCTCCCAAAACGGCGGTATGGTCAAGGTCAATCCTTGCAACAACCGAGACAAGCGGCTTATCAATTACATTAGTTGCATCAAGACGGCCGCCCATGCCGACCTCAAGCACAACGCAGTCACAGTTTTGTTCCTTATAATACATAAGCGCGGCGCAGGTTACCAGCTCAAATTCGGTAACGCAGTAGCCTTCCCTGTCGGTTCGTTCAACCAGGGGCTTTAATTCGGTTATAATTCGGGCAAAATCGGCTTTAGGTATCATTTCCCCGTTCACTTGTATTCTTTCGCGGAAATCGACCACAAAGGGCGATATGAAAAGCCCCGTTTTTTTGCCGTCGGCAATCATTATATTGCTCAACATGGTAGAGATGGAGCCTTTTCCGTTTGTCCCGGCTATATGGATAAAGCGCATACCGCATTGCGGGTTGCCGCAAAGCTCGGTTATGCGCCTTATGTTATCCAGACCGGGACGACTGCCGAATTTGAGCCGTGAATGGACAAAATTCAGTGCGTCCCTGTAATTCATTGTAATGCCTTCAATCTTTCGTCAAGCATTGCCAGCTTTTCTTTATATACCTCAAGGTTTTTGCGCTGTTCGGCTACAACCTTTTCGGGCGCCTTGCTGACAAAGCCGGGGTTGTTAAGTTTATTCTCTACAAAGGTGATATCCTTAAGCACGGCGTCACGTTCCTTATTAAGACGGGCACGTTCAGCCTCAAAGTCGATAAGGTCGCCGAGGGGCATATATACCTTTGCGTCGTCGGTAATAATGGTTACAGCCGACGGGTCATCTATAGGCTGATTAATCTCAACCTCTCCGGCATAAGCGAGGCGCTTAAAGAAAACGGCGCCTGCGTTAAACGTATCGGCATATGCGCTTTCGATAACAACCTTTGCTTTACGTGAGGGCGGTACGTTCATTTCGCTGCGGCGGACGCGGATGGCGCGGATAGCCTTTACAATACGCTCAAACTCGGCCTCATCAGCGGCAAAGTCAAGGTCAGCGGAATATTCAGGCCATTTCGAAACCATAATGCTTTCGCCGTCATGGGGCAACGACTGCCAAATTTCCTCGGTTATAAACGGCATGAACGGGTGAAGCAGTTGGAGCATACCCGACATAACGTAAACAAGTACGGCACGGGCGGTATCGGCGGCGTTAGCATCGTCTCCGTTAAGGCGAACCTTACAAAGCTCGATATACCAGTCGCAGAAGATATCCCAAATAAAATCATACAGCTTTTGAACGGCAACGCCGATTTCAAACTTATCAAGGTTGTCGGTGACGTCCTTAACAAGGCTGTTATACTTTGAAAGAATCCATTTATCCTCTAAAGAAAGGTTTTTAGGTAAATAGGGCGCCTTTTGGTCGTCGGGTAAATTCATAAGAATGAAACGGGAGGCGTTCCAAAGCTTATTTGCAAAGTTTCTTGACGATTCAACTCGCTCGGGGATATAACGCATATCGTTACCGGGGCTGTTGCCGGTTGCAAGAGAGAAACGAAGGGCGTCAGCGCCGTATTTTTCAATCTCTACAAGCGGGTCAACTCCGTTACCGAGAGACTTGGACATCTTTCTGCCCTGAGAATCGCGGACAATACCGTGGATAAGGACGGTATTGAAAGGTACCTGACCGGTGTATTCAATACCGGAGAAAATCATACGAGCAACCCAGAAGAAAATAATATCATAGCCCGTAACCAAGGTATTGGTCGGGTAGAAATATTTAAGGTCGTTTGTATCGTCGGGCCAGCCGAGGGTTGAGAAAGGCCACAACGCAGACGAGAACCACGTATCAAGGGTATCCTCGTCACGGGTAAGCGCAGCGCTGCCGCACTTTGGACAAGTGTGCGGCTCATCCTTTGAAACGATAGTTTCGCCGCAATCGGCGCAATACCACGCAGGAATACGGTGGCCCCACCAAAGCTGACGCGAAATACACCAGTCCTTGATGTTCTCCATCCAGTTGTAGTAAATTTTGTCGAAACGTTCGGGGATAAACTTAACCTCTCCGTCACGTACAGCCTTTATAGCCGGCTTTGCGAGCGGTTCCATTTTTACAAACCACTGCTTAGATACGCGCGGCTCAACGGTTGTATGGCAACGATAGCAGGCGCCGACGTTATGCGAATAATCCTCTACCTTAATTAATGCGCCTTCCGCCTTTAAGTCCTCAACAATTGCCTTGCGGGCGTCGTATCTGTCCATACCGGCATATTTCGGGTAATCCTCGGTAATCTTTGCGTCGTCGGTCATAACGTTGATAACCTCTAAGTTGTGACGGAGACCGACCTCAAAGTCGTTGGGGTCGTGGGCAGGGGTAATTTTAACAACGCCGGTACCGAAGTCCATTTCTACATAGTCGTCGGCAACAACGGGTATTTCTCTGTGAACTATCGGCAAAATAACTTTCTTGCCGATTACGTCCTTATATCTTTCGTCGTTGGGGTTAACGGCAAGAGCTGTATCGCCGAGCAAGGTTTCGGGACGGGTTGTAGCAATATTCATGTATCCGCTGCCGTCGGCAAAGGGATAACGGATATGCCAAAAATGACCCGGTTGGTCCTCGTAATCAACCTCAGCCTCGGAAATAGAGGTGAGACAATGGGGACACCAGTTAATTATTTTTTCTCCGCGGTAGATAAGTCCCTTTTCGTAAAGGCGGACAAATACCTCGTTAACCGCTTTGTTGCAACCTTCGTCAAGGGTGAAACGCTCTCTGTCCCAGTCGCATGACGAGCCGAGCTTTTTAAGCTGTTCTACAATTCGACCGCCGTAGGTGCGTTTCCAATCCCATGCACGTTCAAGGAATTTTTCTCGACCGAGATCTTCCTTTGTTAAGCCTTCCTCAGCCATAGCCGCAACGATTTTAGCCTCGGTTGCAATAGACGCATGGTCTGTACCGGGGAGCCAAAGGGTAGCTCTGCCCTGCATGCGGCGGAAACGGATAAGGATATCCTGAAGCGTTTCGTCAAGGGCGTGGCCCATGTGGAGTTGTCCCGTGATGTTGGGAGGCGGAATTACGATAGTATAGGGTTCCTTTTCGGGGTCGGCTTCGGCATGGAAAAAGCCGCCGTCTACCCAAAATTTATAAAGCCGGTCTTCAACCGACTGAGGGTCATATGTTTTTGCTAACTCTCTGCTCATCTTCTAAAAATCCTCCTCGTCGCTTTCTTTAAAAAGCAACTCGCATATTGATACAGAATACATTTTAACTTTTATCACAAACTTTGTCAAATATTTTATTGCTTGGCCGCATATTCTTTTGTAAGAAGCTTAAAAGCCTTGTATTCAGTCCCTTTAATGGTACAATGCACAAGGCATAATTAAGACAAATGAAAAAACACTTAGGAGGAAAACACAATGACAGGTAATCAGGTTTTTACAACAATAATCGAAGGGTTTATGGTGCTCGCCGTTATTTTCGGGTTCATTTTTGAGGACAAGCTGATTGAGTTTGAGGAACGTATTATCAGAAAAATTAAACGCAAATTCGGTAACGGCAAAGCTCCCCAAAGAAAAGAGAATAACATCGTTGCGTTTGTTCCCTTTCGAGCCGAGCAAAGACGCGCCGCAAAATAAGACTTAAAGTAAAAATCCGTTGCTTAATATTAAGCAACGGATTACTCTTTACATATATTCAAGCAGGTTTTCGATTAAAACGAATTGGAACACTCCGACACGTTTGCGTTGTACCTTTGAAATTATATTACCAAGGTCATCAAACGCCTCTCCGTCAAAGTCGACCGACTGCAACTCAATAAGAAAATACATCGGTTCCTTTGACACGGGAACGGCGGTATTAAGCCAACTTTCCAAACTGTCCTGGTCGGCAAAGCGCATTTTAGCCGTAATAGTAGTTTCGGGCTCTGCGCCGAGAAGGTCATTTAGCTCCTCGTCATAGTCATCCGCCTTTTTTATATCGGCACCGTCGGTCATTACCGTTATGTCGCAGGCATCAAGAAAATAACGGTTATTATTTTTAAACAGTTCGGCCGTTTTCGGGTCCATAAGACTTAAATTAGCCGAGCCGCAACCTAAATCAGCCGAGATTAGCATATCGCTTGAGGTACGGTTTTGTTTAAACCATTTGGCTATCGGCGGCGCAATTTCGTAAAGCACGGGAAAATACTCCACAGATATGCGGGAAACGGAGGTTTTGCTGTTCCAAACGGTGTAAGCCGTTTTTTGCACGTCCGCCATAGACTCAACATTAAGGTACATGGACACGTAAATTTTATTTGAGTCGAGTTTTTCCATATCGTATTTTCTGGTACGGGTATTGTACTTAGCCGATACCGAAGAAAACATTGTACAGTTCGCAAAATCACCCGCGCTTATAATTGAAAAACCGTTGGTGCTGAAAACATTTTGCAAGGCGGTGCTTACCGTGCGGTCGGAAAAGACGTAAGCCGTTTGGTACCAGTCCGGCCTGCCGATTATAAAGCTGAGCATTTCGATTTCCCATTCCTCGGTGAAATCAAAGTCAAGGATAAGCGCCTTTACGGCATAGGCATAATCGGAAAACGCCGATTCCTTACTCATCAAGCCGAGATACCGTATAGATGACGTTTGGACACAGTTTTCCAGTATATAATTATATGCCGATTTTTTATCCGAAAATTGCTTTCTTATATCCAAAAGCGGTTTATTGGACAAAACGGGGTTTATAAGCGAAATTGTTTCCCCCGTTGCGACAAGATAATCCGATTGGATAGCCAAATTTTCGGCAACGGTATATTCGTAAGGGACATCATTGGAATACAAAACGGCGCCCTTTATATAACGGGCAAATTTTTTGATAACATCGCCCGCCGTAGCATTATCGAAATTAAGTCCGTATTCGGTCGAGCAATAATCAACCCAAAAACGCGAGGCGTCACTGCCGTTGTCAAGATATATTGCTCCGCCGTGATTTCTTGCGACAACTCCTTGGAGCGAATAAAGCATTGCGATAGTATCGCTGTCTTCTTCGGAAATATCAATAAGATAAATATTCGTAACCTGCTTCGGGAGGTAAAAAACCTTACCGAAATACATTTTAGTTAAAGCCGCATCGTTTCTCGCTACCATATCGGTATAGCGCTCATCAACCGACGAGGTACCGTCAACCGGAACATCGGAGTTTCCCGACGAGATATCGGCTGAATAATCGGAAATAGACGAACTGCTCGAAGAGATATCGTTACCCTTGCACGAAGCAAAGCTCAGCACAAATAAAATCGCCAAAAAAAGAGCAACCATTCTTTTCAACGCAATGCACCTCCCGAAAATTCCTTATTTGTCGATTATATTAGCACATTTTTTTAATTTTGGCAACATTAATTGCCTATTTACGTCTATTATACCCGACACTTACACTCCGTTTTCGGTAAAAAACTTGTTAATTAAAAGCGATTGTGATATAATAAACGCAATTAAAATTAAAGGAGATTATTATGACCTATAATTATACTCCAAAGGGAGTTTGTTCGCGAAATATTACCATCCAAACCGACGGAGACACCGTCACCTCGGTTAAATTTACGGGCGGTTGCAACGGCAACACGGCCGGGATTTCAAAACTCGTTGAGGGAATGAAAATCGACGAGGTGATTTCCCGCTTAGAAAACATCAGTTGCGGCTTTAAAGGCACATCCTGCCCCGACCAGCTTGCAAAAGCGTTAAAGGAAATAAAAGAAAAAGAATAAAATCAAATCCCCGACGCACCGAAATGCGTCGGGGATTTTTTACTGCTTGACAAAAGGATTAGCAGCAGTCGTTATTGCATCCGCAGCCGCAACCGCAACCATTGTTGGTTGTAGTAAGGCCATTGTTACCGCAGCAAGCAAAGATAAGGATAAGGATGATTATCCAAGTGCAGCAGCCGCCACCAAATAAACCATTATTACACATAATCGCTCTATCCTCCTTCCGTCCGACGCGGCTTTTTTATCCGCGTCAACCTTCATCATCATTCTATGTAAAAAGCCGATTTTGGTTACTGCATAAAATATAATCAATACGACTAAAATATAGTAAAACAGCGAACGAAAGGAATAAAGCATGTATAAATTTAACGGATTTACCTCTAAGGCAAACGTTGCGCTTAATTTAGCGGTTGAGGTTGCCGAGTCACTCGGTCACACATATATAGGCAGTGAGCATTTGCTGATAGGTTTACTGCGCGAAGGCAGCGGCACGGGGGCAAGTTTATTAAAAGAAAAAGGGGTTACGGCGAGCGAAATTGAAGAAGTGCTTCAAATTACGGTAGGCAAAAGCAGCAGAACCGTACTGTCCCCCGATAGAGTTACGCCACGGGCAAAAAAAATTATAGAAATGTCGCTTACGGTTGCAAGGGCTATGGGCAACACCTTTGTCGGCACGGAGCATTTGCTTATAAGCATACTTGAAGAAAACGAAAACTACGCCGTAAAATTTTTAAACGAAATCGGCATTGATACGGCAAGGCTGTTAATCGATTTGGAACGGGCGTCGGGAAATGCCGTTTCGGTTAACGAAAAGTCAGACAAAGTTAAAACCAAAAGCAACACTCCGACAACCGACCAATTCGGGCGCGACCTTACCGCCGAGGCGAAATCGGGCAAATTAGACCCCGTTATAGGCAGGTCAAAGGAAATAGACCGACTTATACAAACGCTAATGAGGCGGACAAAAAACAACCCTTGTTTAATCGGCGAATCGGGCGTTGGCAAAACGGCGGTTGCGGAAGGGTTGGCTATTAAAATTGCCGACGGAGAGGTGCCCGAAATTTTAAAGGATAAACGGATAATCTCGCTTGATTTAACGGGAATGGTTGCGGGGACAAAATATCGCGGCGATTTTGAGGACAGGATAAAAAACACGGTTGCCGAAGTGAAAAAAGCGGGTAACGTTATACTTTTTATAGACGAGTTGCACACTATTGTAGGGGCGGGCTCCGCAGAGGGCTCAACCGACGCCGCAAACATGTTAAAGCCCGCTTTGTCACGCGGCGAAATTCAGGTTATAGGCGCAACAACCTTGGACGAATATCGCAAGTTTATTGAAAAAGACGCCGCACTTGAAAGGCGGTTCCAACCGCTTAATGTAGGCGAGCCCGATTTTGAGGCGACGATAGGCATTTTGAGAGGGTTGCGTGACCGATATGAGGCTCATCATAAAGTAAGAATTTCCGACGGCGCAATTAATGCGGCGGTCGACCTTTCAAGCAAGTATATTAATGACCGATATTTGCCCGACAAAGCAATCGACCTTATTGACGAAGCGGCGTCAAGGGTACGGCTCAGGCTTATGACAGCGCCGATTGACTTAAAGGAAATCGAAGACGAATTAAAGCATATTTCCGACGAAAAATCCGCCGCCGTAAAATCACAAAACTTTGAAGAGGCGGCAAGACTCAGGGATAAAGAGCTTGAAAAAACCGCCGAACTCGGCAAACTCAAAAGCACTTGGCACGAGGACAGCGAGCATCGTTCGGGAGAGGTAACCGAAGAAGAAATAGCCGCCATTGTTTCGTCGTGGACAGGGATACCGATTACAAGTCTTACCGAAGAGGAAAGCGAAAAATTAATAAAGCTTGAAGGTTTATTGCAAAACCGAGTTATAGGTCAGGACGAAGCAGTATCGGCGGTAGCCAAGGCTATACGACGCGGCAGGGTCGGAATAAAAGACCCGAAAAGGCCGATTGGCTCGTTCATTTTCCTTGGCCCGACGGGTGTAGGCAAAACTGAATTATGCCGTGCATTAGCCGAGGCGATGTTCGGCACCGAAAACGCAATTATAAAGCTTGATATGTCGGAGTATATGGAAAAACACACGGTATCAAAGCTTATCGGGTCGCCTCCGGGGTATGTCGGCTATGACGAAGCGGGTCAGCTTACCGAAAAAATCCGCCGCAAGCCTTATTCGGTCATACTATTTGACGAAATAGAAAAGGCTCACCCCGATATTTTTAACATGCTGTTGCAAATTTTAGAGGACGGCGTTTTAACCGATTCGCACGGCAGAAAGGTTTCCTTTAAAAACGCGGTTATAATCATGACCTCGAATATCGGAGCAAAAAGCATCACCGAAAACAGGTCGTTCGGCTTTAACGACGGTCAAAACGATTCCGAAAAAAGCGCAAAAAACGAGGTGATGAAGGCGCTTAAAAAAACGTTTAGTCCGGAGTTTATAAACCGAGTTGACGATATTATAATTTTCCGAAAGCTAAACCAAGAGGATATAGAAAAAATCGCAGTTAATATGCTTCGTCAGCTTTCCGTTCGCGTAGCCGATATGGGGATTACCGTTCAATTCGACAAAAGCGCAGCAAAGGCGGTTGCTTTAGCGGGGCTCGACCCGGTTTACGGCGCACGGCCGCTTCGCAGGGCCATACAAAGCCACATTGAGGACAGCTTAAGCGACGAAGTTTTGCGCGGAAAAATAAAATCGGGCGATTCGGTAGTATGTTTAGAAAAAGACGGAATAATAGTTTTTGATATAATAAAAAAGCAGGAGTAAAAACTCCTGCTTTTGTTTTTAATAATCTTCTATATCGCCGCCTACAAAATCTTCAGCAACGTCAATTAAATGTATCTCTGACAAATCAAGTCGGTTACAGAGCTCCGCTAACTTTTCCACTCGCTCTCGGTCGGTTGAAATGTCGGCTACGGAAACGGTTTCCCCGTAAATTCCGTAGGTAATGTAATTTTCGCCCTCAACCTCAATCTCGCTACTGATAACCTTGTACACCAAAAGCCCTCCCACTGAATAAATAAGCAACAAAGAAATATTACTATATTTGTGTAAGAGGCTCAATACAACTATAGTTGAGAGCTTCGGGTGTTAAATGGCTATTACGCTAACTTTTTCGTCCTCGATAATTGCCTTAGCCTTGGTTACGGTTGTGTCACAGTTATCCACAAGCAAAGCGGCAAGTTTATCCTCGACATCTTTACGTACAAGGCGGCGCAAATCACGGGCTCCTCGGAGCATTATCTCGTGGGCACGCTTTGCAAGGTCGGCACAAACGGCGTCGTCATAGGTAAAGTCGATTCCCTTTTCGGCAAGCACCGGTTTAAGCTCGTCAAGCATAAGCGCCGCGATTTTTTCGTAATCCTCAACCGAAAGTTGGTTAAATACAATAATCTCGTCAATTCTTCCGATAAACTCAGGTCGGAGGAAGTTTTCAAGCGCTTTCATGACCTTTTCTTTGTTAAGTTCCATGCTCGATTTTGCAAATCCCATTGAGCCGCCTTTGCGTTCACTGCCCGCATTGGATGTCATCACGATTATTGTGTTTTCAAAGTTTACGGTGCGACCTTGAGCGTCGGTAATTCTACCTTCGTCAAGCACCTGTAAAAGCACGTTAAGCACATCGGGGTGAGCCTTTTCAATTTCATCAAAAAGTATAACCGAATAGGGTTTTCGACGGATTTTTTCGGTAAGCTGGCCCGCCTCGTCATAACCGACGTATCCCGGAGGCGCTCCGATTAGACGGGAAACAGAATGTTTTTCCATATATTCCGACATATCAAGTCGAATAAGCGATTCGGGCGTATCGAAAAGCTCCTTTGCCAAAACACGGACAAGTTCGGTTTTACCGACGCCCGTCGGGCCGACAAAGATAAACGACGCAGGTCTGCGTCGGGGACTTATTTGCACCCTTGAACGTCGGACAGCGGCGGCAATTTCGGTTATAGCCGTATCCTGACCGATTATCTTTTCGCGTAATGCGCTTTCAAGCGAGGAAAGTTTTCTGAGTCCCGATTCCTTAACCTTTGCGGCGGGAATACCCGTCCAAAGCTCAATTACGGCGGCAATATCGTCGTCGGTTACGGCGTTATCCCCCGCAAGCGGCTCCAAAGTTGCTTTTTCGTCGTTAAGCTTAGCGATTTCGGAACGGACATTCGCAAGCGCTTCGTAGTTTACGTTTTCGATATCCGATTCAAGCTCAAGCTCTTGATTTTTAAGCACGGCAAGCTTTTTCTCGGTTTTAAGCAAATTATCAGCCGCTTTATTTCTAAGCGATGCGGCGGCACAGGCTTCGTCAAGCAGGTCTATCGCCTTATCGGGCAAAAAGCGCTCGTTAATATAACGCTCCGATAATATTACGGCGTTAGTAATAATACCGTCGGAAAGGGTTACGTTATGATAAAGCTCATAGTAATCCTTAATTCCTTTAAGTACCGAAACGGTGTCGGCAACCGACGGCTCCTCAACCGTTACGGGTTGGAATCGGCGTTCAAGGGCGGCGTCCTTTTCGATATATTTGCGGTATTCCTTAAAAGTAGTTGCGCCGATAACCTGAATTTCGCCGCGGGATAAGGCAGGTTTAAGCATGTTTGCGGCGTTCATTGTACCTTCGCTGTCGCCCGTGCTTACCATATTATGAACTTCGTCAATAAATAAAATTATGTTTCCGTCGGCCTTAACCTCGTCGATAAGTCCCTTTACACGGGCTTCGAACTGGCCCCTGAATTGAGTTCCAGCGACAAGGGCGGTAAGGTCAAGCAAATGGATTTCCTTATCACAAAGACGGGCAGGAACGTTGCCCGCAACAATTCTAAGCGCAAGTCCTTCGGCAATCGCCGTTTTACCTACGCCCGGCTCACCGATAAGGCAAGGATTATTCTTTGTACGGCGGGATAAAATTTGAATCACGCGTTCAAGCTCGCGGTCGCGGCCGATTATACGGTCAATTTCCCCCGCCGCCGCACGTGCATTAAGATTGGTACAGTATGCGCCAATCATTTTGCGCTTTTTCTTTTCTTTTTTATCCTTTTTGGCGTCCTTTTTATCTTCCGTTTTTTCATTGTTCGGGTTAGAGCCGAAA
>JBGVDX010000013.1:0-14110 GCA_045119575.1 Acutalibacteraceae bacterium | reverse complement strand
ATTATCAAAAGCGTGATATTAAAAACCAAAATAAGGGTACCCACCTCAACGGGGATAAAGCGTCTTAGCATAATAGACACGCCCGATACGCCGCCGGGCGCTAAGTCGTTCGGGTTAAGAAAAAGTATAAGTCCCGCCGCGTATGCCACACAACCGAGAGATATCGTAACGAGCTGTAAAAAAAGCTTTCCTTTTGTTTTCATTATAAATCACCTTATTTTATTGTATGCAAAAGCGGTGAGAAAAACCTTTTTATAGAAAACGGCCCGTTAAACGAGCCGTTTTTTATTAATTTAAGAATCAAACTTTACGCGGTAAATTGTTCCGCTGTCAAAGCTGGCTGTATCGTTTGCTCTTGCTCCTGCGCCGAAAACAAAGGTTCCGTTGACATATTCCATAGAACGCATATGGGTTGTTGCGTCGAAACGCATAACCTCGGTAAAGTTAGCAAGGTCGGTTGACTTGTAAACATAGTTGGTAACTACACCGTTGGAGTTCGGGTACATTGCGAGGGCATAAAGCGTATTGTTCACATAAACAAGGTCGGTAAAGGTTATGCCGTTAAAAGGTTTAATTTGGGTGTAATTTTTCATATCCTTGGTGATAAGTAGGTTGCCGTTGCAAATGGCAAGCTTGTCACCTACGGTGATATCGGCTTGGCTATAGCTGTAGCTAATGTAGCCGGTTGCGTTGTTGGAGCCGTAGTATGCGCAAGAACGGCCGTTGTCAAACACGCTGACAGACGAATAATAGTTAAAGCGGTTTGCGTCGGCGTCGTATTTATAAACGCCGTTGTAATTTGCGCCGTCGGTGTTCGAATAGTGATAGAACAAGGTGTAAAGCGCACCGCCAACCTCGAAGAAATCGTATGCTCGGCTGAAGCCGCCCTTTGTGTAGCCGTTAACAAGGCTGTCCTTGTAATACATGCCGATGTCTTGGAAAGTAAGGCCGCCGTCGGTCGACGCAGTAACCGCAGAGGCGGAAACGTTTCCGTTGGTACCGCCGCCAAGGAATATCTTGCCGCCAAAGCTCGTCATATCGAAATTATGGAGACGGCCGTCGGTTTTCATGTAATAGTTTACAAAGGAATTGCCCGCCTCGTTAAGATAAAGATAATGCATAACCGAGTTGTTGGCCGGGTCAATTCCCGGAATAACAAGTTTACCGTCGATTAAATTAAAACGGTCAACCTGCTCGTCGTCGATTTTATCTTGGAAAATGTATGCTTCGTCGGTTTCGGGGTCGTAGCAGCCGATGTAAGAGGGATTTTGGTTTTTATCATAGTCGCCGCTACCGAAATAAACCTTGCCTCCGTATGTCTGCATATCCCATACCGAACGGGCAATATTGTTAGTTTGGTCGTTAGAGGCGTAGCGGGCAATTCCCGGCTTTCCAACGTTAACGGGAACGGCATAGAAAATACCGTCGCCGTTATAAAATCCATCGGTTACGGTAGGCGTACCGATTCCGAGAGCGTATTGTTGAAGCATTACCAAATCGGTGGCGTCCAAAGTTCCGTTGTCCGAAATTTCGGCCGTTTTAAGCTTTGAATCGCTCAGTTCGCGGATGCCGAGTACACTCATTTGGGTATAAAGTAAATCGGCCGCGTTAAGCTTTCCGTCGCCGTTTACGTCGCCGGTTATTACAAGGGAAAGGGTTTGCGCAACCGAGATACCGTTCATGAGCTTAACGGTATCGCCCGTTTGGAGCTTTTCCGAATCGCCAAGCTTAGTTGTTCCGCGATAAAGATTTACCGAGCCGTTCTGGTCAACGCCGGCGTTAATGTGAGCCGGGGTACTTCCGGCGTAAACTCCGCGAAGGTATCCGTTATCTACGGTAAAGTTGCTTGAAGTAATGGAGGTTACCTTTGCGGCACCGGCGGTAGTAGGAGCCAACGTTAAGCTCGCCATAACCGAAGCTGTAGCGATACAAACGCTTAATGTGCGCAAAAATCTTTTATTCATAGCCTTTCCTCCCGGAAAAATTTATACTTATAACAATATAATAATATTTATTTTGTAAAATTTCAACCATTTTTCAAAACTTCCAACGCCTCTTTAATTACGGGGTCGGTTTGGTCATTTAGGAAGTAGTAATATTTATCCTGGTCATCGGTAAGCTCTACGCTTACGTCGGGGGCAAGTCCTTCGCCGTTAAAGTTAATTCCCGACGGCGGGTTAAAGTAGGCAATAGTAAGCCTTACCGCCGAGCCGTCGGACAGTCCGAATGTGCGTTGCATAACCCCCTTGCCGTAGGTTGTTTCGCCGACAAGCTTGCCTTTTCCAAAATCGCGGATTGCGGCAGCAAAAAGCTCGGCCGCACTCGCCGTTTTTTTGTCGCACAAAACGGTCATCGGGAGGTCGATTTCGCTTTCATCGGAGGAGAAAATAACCTTTTTCTTGCCGTTTTTATAGGTTGCGGAGACTACGTCGCCTTCGGGCAGGATGATATCAAGAATTTTTTCGACCGAATCAAGCGTGCCGCCCGTGTTTTTTCGAACATCGAAAATTAGCGAGGTTGCGCCCTTGTCGGTAACGTCGGCAACGGCGTCCTTAAACTGCGCTACCGTTGCGGTGTTGAAATCGGTAATTTCGATATATCCGACCGAGCCAATCATATGATAATAAACGCTGGTCATGACATATCTGCCGCGGGTAGGCTCTAAAACCATTTCCTTGCCGTCGCGTAAAACGCCCAGTTTACAAACCGTGCCTTCCTTTCCGCCGATAAGCGCAACGGCGTTGGTAAAACCGAGGTCCGCCACGCTTTTTCCGTCAACCGAAACGATACTGTCCCCCGATTTAAACCCTGCGGCTTCGGCGGGCGAGCCGTTATAAACGTTGATAACGTAAAGGTTGCCCGTGTCGGGGTGTTCGGTGACGTCAACGCCTATGCCCGCGCCTAAGCCCTCGTTGTTGTCGAGCACCTTGCTGTATTCTTCGGCGGTGTAGTAGGCGGAATATGTGTCGTCAAGGGAATAAATTGCGCCGAGCGCCATTCCGTCAGCAAGCTCCCCGTCGCTTATTTGCTCCACAAAATAATTGTCGATAAGCGATTTTATTTCGTAATACTTGCTAAGCGAATCGGACCCGGTCAGCCTGCCCCGTAAAGGGTTTGGCACAAGGCACAAAATCAGCCCCGATGTAAGCACAGCCGTTATTATTACGCAGGCGAGCAGTACCGATAATGAAATTCGTTTTTCCTTCATTTTTATCATATCCTTAAAATAAGACAAATTTATCATATTATTAAATAAGACAAATAAGGCAAAAGCAAAACAATCCGGCAGAAAAATCCGCCGGATTAGTTTTTATCACAGATTATACCAATTCATCGGGTTTTGGTAACTTCCGTTATACTTGATTTCGAAATGCAAATGCGGTCCCGTTGAGGTTCCGGTTGAGCCAACATAGCCCACCGTGTCGCCCTTTCTTACCGACTGGCCCTTTCTAAGCGGACTTGCCGATTTCATATGAGCATAAAGGGTAGAGTAGCCGTTGTTATGCTTGATAACTACGCAGTTTCCGTAACCGCCGTTCCAGCCGCTGAGCGAAACAACGCCGTCGTCGGCCGCAACAATTTTTGCGCCGTAAATACCGCTTGACGAAATGTCAATTCCGGTGTGGAGTCTCCATGTGCCGTAAACGGGGTGCCAACGGTAGCCGAATTTGGACGAAAGCTTGTAGTATCCGGGAACGGGCCATATAAAGTTGCCGGTACCGACAAGGTTACCCGTTACTTCGTTTAAGGATTCTTGAATCTTTTGCTGCTCGTCAATCAAGGCTTCGTAATCGTCCTGAAGGTCGGCAATTTCCGACTCGTTATTCTTAACGATTGTGTTAACCTCGGTATACTGAGCGTCTAATTCCTTTTGCTTTTCCTGAATAGCCTTTTGCGCGTCGACGATGTCTTCCTTATTTTTGTCGATTACCGCTTTTTTCTCTTCAACCTTGGCCATGTCCTCGGAAAGAGACTTTAAAAGGCGGTTGTCGTTGTCGGAAAGCGCCTTTGTGAACTGGATTTTTTCAAGATATTCGCCGAAATCCTTGGCCGAAAGAAGTACCTCAAGCGAGGTGAACGAGCCGGTTGTATAAAGCACAACCAATCTTTCGGAGAAAATCGCAAGATTTGAGTCAATTTCGGCGTTAATGTCGTCGATTTCCTTTTGATACTTTTCGATATCGGCGTCTAAAGCGTCAATTTGCTCCTGATAAAGGTCGATTTCCTTTTGGGTTGCGTCAATCTGCTTTTGTAAAGCCTTTTTTTTCTCCTGATACGGAGCGTTTTGCTTTTCAAGCTCGGCAATCTCGCTTTTAAGCTTGTTGCTGTCTTTTTTAGCTTGGTCAAGCTCTTCACGCAGCTCTTCAGCGGTCTTGGCCGCATTAACCTCTACCGGTACAGCAGGGGTGTATCCGGCAATAAATACAAGCGCAAATATACAGGCGATAGATAAAAATGCTTTTTTAAATCGCACGGAATTCGCTCCCTTCTTTTCGTAAATACTTAGTAATTGTAAAGGCACTGCAAAGGAGGCCCAAAACAACTCCGATAATTGCAAATATGCCCAACAGGCTCCATACCATTCCGACAAACGGAATAGGTGTTATGCCGATTGAATCCTTAATAGCTTGGATTGCAAAATAATATACTACGTAAAGCACGCCGGTTGTAAGCAACGCCGCCATTACGCCCAAAACAACGCCCTCTACAAGGAAGGGGAAGCGGATAAAGCGGTTGGTTGCGCCTACGGCTTTCATAATGCTTATTTCAAGCTTGCGGTTGTACATTGTAATACGGATAGTGTTGGAAACAATAACAAACGCAATTATAAGGAGAAGCGCAATTATCCATAAACAGCCGTTGTTTACGGTTGTACGGATATTGTAAATCTTGATGGCTAAGTCGCGGTGACTTTGAATCATGTCAACGCCCTCAACCTTTTCAAGAGCTTTTATTGTTTCGTCAAATTTGCCGAGGTCGTCAAGCTGTAATCTGGCGCCGTTGGGAATAGGGTTGCCGTTTTGCTTAAGGCGTTCAAAAACAGCCGCCTCTTCCTCGGTGTAATCCTCGCCGTAAGCAAGAATTAGCTGGGTTTCCAAGCCCTCGTCGCGGGTAATATATGTTGCGGCGTCGGCGGTGATGTTGTCGGTCGCCTTTACCTTTTCAAAGGATTTTAAGCAATCCTCGTCGGATAACTTTTGGTCAAAATAAACCATGATAACGTTTTGGTTCGAAAGGTCGCCCAACGCTTTGTCAATATTGAGCGATAAAATGATTGACACGCCCATAATAAGCATACAAGCGATAAGCACGCCGATTGACGCCAAGGACATAAGTCGGTTAGCCCAAATGTTTTTAAAGCCTTCACCTACGAGATAACGGAAGCTTCTTATTTTCATTCTGCCTCACCGCCTATCTCTTCGTTTTCTTCTTCGCCAAAGTCGGAATCAAGCTCCTCTTCAACCGAATCAATGGTTGTTTCGGAAGCAAAGGTATAGTCGTCGTTTACTTCTACACCCTCGCCGTATTCTTCGCCTACGCCGTAGTTTTCGCCGTCGGCATAGTCGTTATAATCTTCAAAATATGCGTCGTCGTACTCCTCGGAGTTGTCGGCTACAACGGTACCGTTTTCAATCATGATTACACGGCGGCCGAAGTCGCGTACAAGCTGGTGTTCATGGGTTACCATGATAACCGTTGTACCGCGGCGGTTAATTTCGGAAAGCAATTCTACGATTTCGTAGGACATATTCGGGTCGACGTTACCGGTAGGCTCGTCGGCAATAATCATAGTCGGGTTGTTAACAAGCGCTCTTGCCAAGCCGACACGCTGCTGCTCGCCGCCCGAAAGCTCGTCAGGCTTGCTTCTTGCCTTGCCGCTAAGGCCGACAAGGTTAAGCGCATATGATACGCGGCGACGGATTTCCATTTTGGAGGCGCCGACGATATGCATCGCGAAAGCAACGTTGTCGTATACGGTCATGTTCGGGATAAGACGGAAATCCTGGAACACGATACCCATGGTGCGGCGCATCATCGGGATTTGGCGACGCTTTATTTTGGAAAATTTATAGTCACCAACGATAATTTCGCCCGAATTGGGCTTCTCCTCACGCATTATGAGCTTCATAAAAGTGCTTTTTCCCGAGCCGGAAGGGCCGACTACGAAAACAAACTCACCTTCATGAATTTTGAGGTTAAGGTCTCTGATTGCATGGGTGCCGTTAGTGTAGGTTTTATATACGCCCTGAAACTCGATAAGGGGACGGGCGGTTTGCAGGACAAAATCCTCGCTCATATAGTTAACACTCCAGTTAAAAAATTTATTTCAAACGTAAAGTATTATTTATTAATACTTTACAGGATTAGCGGTAAGATATTTCTTAACCATAAGCGCAATTTTAAACACGATTGCGTGGTCAAATTCACGAAGGTCAAGACCGGTTAATTTCTTGATTTTTTCAAGACGGTATACAAGGGTATTTCTATGTACAAACAGCTTTCTCGAAGTTTCCGAGACGTTAAGGTTGTTTTCAAAGAAACGCTGTATTGTAAATAATGTTTCTTGGTCAAGCGACTCGATTGAGCCACGCTTGAACACTTCCTTTAAGAAGGTTTCGCAAAGGGTTACCGGAAGCTGGTAAATAAGGCGGGCTATGCCCAAATTGTCATAGCTGCAAATGGATTTTTCGGTGTCGAATACCTTTCCGACTTCAAGCGCAACCTGCGCCTCTTTAAACGAGCGGGCAAGGTCCTTTATTCCCTCGACAATAGTGCCGATTCCGACTATAACGTGGACATAAAACTCGGTAGAAAGGGTATCTACGATTGAACGGGCAAGCTTTTCAAGGTCGGCGGCTTCCACGCTTGTTTTTATTTCCTTTACAAGGGCGATATCGGTTTCGTTAATGTTGATAACAAAATCCTTGTTCTTGTCGGGGAAAAGATTTTGAAGCACGTCGTAAACCGATACGTCGTTACGGCTTGCAACACGGATAAGCAATACAGCTCGGTTAATATCGTTATTAAAATGAAGCTCCCTTGCTTTTAGGTAAACGTCTCCCTGAAGAATGTTGTCCAAAATAAGATTTTTAATAAAATTAGAGCGGTCGTATTTCTCGTCGTAAAACTGCTTAATATTAGTAAGCGAAACGGCAAGCACAGCGGCATATTTCTCCGCCTGAGGGTCGATGCCTTCTACGAAAAGCACATAATCGTTGAAGGAGGCGCTGCCAAACGGCTTGTATGTATATGCACCCTTTGTAATGATTTCGCCCGTATTGCTGAAATTCATGGCAACCGAGGTGTGAATCTCGCCGATGTGGACAAGGTCACTGCACGCTATTACGGTACCCGTTTCGTCAATTACACCGATTGTGCGGTCAATGGCGTCGTGCATTTGGTAAACAATGCTCTGAAATAATCTGTTGGACATAAAAAGTAACATCCTCTCTCTTCATCACAAATCATAATACACGAAAAAACAAACAAAAAAAGCCGCTCATGTTCGCATTTTTCGCTAATTATGTAAATCTTAATATCTATTTTACACAAAACAAACCCCATTTTCAAGCCAAAATACAAAAAAATCACGAAATAGGTTACAAAACAATTACAATTTACAATTTGTTCATTTTTTAAACTAAATGTACAAAAATTGGCTTTTAACAATATGCTGTGTTCGTCTATTTCACGACCTCAATATATGTGATTTTTAAGCGAAAAGGGCGGAATTTTTTTGAAATAACTCAAAAACTTTTTCCGATAAAAATTTCGTTAAAAATGTAGCACAAAGGGCATTATATATGATATAATTACAGTTAAATTGAATTTTATTTACATTAAATATGAACGGAGAAGCATTTTTATGGTAAACGAGATTAAACGCTTTGAGCTTTCCGACGGCGTTATAGGCAACTTTATCCCGACGACGAGGTTTAAAACCGCCCGTCTTTCGGTTTCCTTTTACGTTCCGATGAGGGAGGACACCGCCTCCGCTTACGCCCTTTTGCCCTTTATCCTTACCGGCTGCGGCAAGGAGTATCCGACGTCGCGAATTATCAGCCAACGGCTCGACAACCTTTATAATGCGGCGCTTGCCTGCGAATGTACCAAATTGGGCGATTTGCAGGTGCTTTCGGTTGCGATAACCTGTATGGAAAACAAATATGCCCTTGACGGCAGCGACATCGTGCTTAAATGCGCGAATATGCTTTCTTCGCTTATTTTTAATCCGCTTTGTGACGAGGGCGGCTTTGAGGAGCAAAATTTTGAAAAAGAAAAGCGTCTTATGATTGAGCGAATTGACAGCGAGATTAACAACAAGCGCTCGTATGCGCTTAGCCGCTGCGTAGCCGAAATATGCAAGGGCGAGCCGTCCGGTATTCTCCGTTACGGCAGCCGTCAGGGTCAGGTTGACCTTACCCGAGGCGAGCTTTACGCCGCTTGGGAAACGCTGCTTCGCACCGCATATGTACGCATAGGTTATATTGCGAGCGAGGAAAACGAAAATGTATTCGACATTTTCGGCAAGGCGTTTTCCGACATCGACCGCAAGGTTACAGACATCAAAGGCCCGATTGTAAGCCCCGCAAAGGAAACGGTTTCGGAAATTCACGACCGTATGCCGGTTAAGCAGGGCAAGCTTGTTCTTGGTTTCCGTACAAATATTCACGGCTCGGATAAGGACACCTATAAAGTTATGGTAACAACCGACCTTTTCGGCGGCGGCCCTTATTCCCGACTTTTCGACAACGTTCGCGAGAAAATGAGCCTTTGCTACTACTGCGCCGCACGCGCAAACCGCAGCAAGGGTTACATGACGGTTGACAGCGGCGTTGAGTTCAACAACATGGACAAAACTCATGACGAAATTTTAAACCAGCTCGATATCGTTTGCAAAGGCGAGTTTGACGACGAGGCGCTTGCCGCATCCAAGCGTGCCCTTTGCGACACATTCCGTGGGGCGGAGGATTCCCAGCCGCTTATCGACCGTTGGCACGCCGACCGACTTTTTGTCGCCGACGCTCCCTCGCCCGACGAGGTTGCAACCCTTATAAACTCGGTCACCAAAGAGGACGTTATCGAAACGGCCAAAACCTTTAAGCTCGACACCGTTTACCGCTTACTCGGACAGGAGGAAAAGTAATGATTACCGAAAAAAAGTTAATTACCAACGACCGACTGAACGAAAGCTATATTGAAGCCGTACATTCATCGGGGCTTAAAATTTATATTTCGGAAAAGCCCGAATATTCCTCGGCTCACGCAATTTTTGGAACACGTTACGGCTCCATTGACACAAAATTCCGCCTTAAGGGTAACGAAAATTTTACCGATATACCCGAGGGAACGGCCCACTTCCTTGAACACAAGCTTTTTGAAAGCGAGGACGGCAACGCGTTTGAACGTTACGCCGTTACGGGAGCATATGCAAACGCATACACCTCCTTTGACCGCACCTGCTACCTCTTTAACTGCACGTCAAGGTTTGAGGAAAACCTTTCGATACTGCTCGATTTTGTGCGCCACCCCTATTTTACCGCCGAAACGGTTGAAAAGGAGCAGGGCATAATCGGTCAGGAAATAAGAATGTACGACGACGAGGCGGGTTGGCGAGTTTTCTTTAACCTGCTTTGCGCCATGTACAGCAAGCACCCCGTTCGCATTGATATCGCGGGTACAACCGAATCCATCGCCGAAATTACCGCCGATATGCTTTTTGAATGTCACCGCACATTTTATAACATGTCGAATATGTTTATTTGCGTTGCGGGCAAGGTAAACGCCGACGAGATTTTGGCGCAAATCGACCGCGAAATTACCGAAAACGAGCCGCGAGAGGTTATCCGCGGACTTCACGACGAGCCGAGAGGCATTAACTATCCCCTCGCCGAGCAGAAATTGGCGGTGGCCAAGCCGCTTTTCAACCTCGGTTTTAAAGAGGAATGTAAAAACCCCGAAAAAACCTTGAAGGAGCGCATCGAAACCGCCGTTTTGCTTGAAATTATTGCGGGTAAATCGTCGGCGCTGTTTGAAAAACTGGTAAACGAAGGATTGGTTAACGACAGCTTCGGTACCGAATATTTCACAGGCTTCGGCTATGCCGCCGAAATTTTCGACGGCGAATCCTCCGACCCCGAAAAGGTGGCCGAAGAGATTAAAAAGGAAATCCGCCGATTGAGAAAAGACGGAATCGACGAAAAGGATTTTATCGGCGCAAAAAACAGTCTTTACGGACAAATGGTTATGCAGTATAATGTTATAGATAACGTTGTTTCGGCGCTTGTCAGCACGGCGATGACCGGCGACGGCATGTTCGACGAAATGGACGTTTTCGAAAAGCTCACCCTTGACGATATTACCGATTGTTTAAACCGTCAGCTTTTAGAAGAACATTCCGCTTTGTCGGTTATTTATCCCGCGGAATAAGGAAAGGACTGTTAAAACCTTATGACACCAAGTAATGTTGCGGCAACCGAGCCGTTTATTGAAATTTTCGGCATTACCTTTAACATTGACCGTGTGGCTTTTACCCTGCCGATTGGAAAGGGATACCCGATTTATTGGTACGCCATTATTATTGTTGCGGGGCTTTTGTTGGCTATGGCTTACGGGTTTAAACGCGCCCCGAAATTCGGCATTGATAAAGACGCCATGTTCGACGTTGTGCTTTATTCCTTTATTGCGGCGATTATCGGAGCAAGGTCATATTACCTTATTTTTGACGGTAAGCCGCTTACTTCGATTAAGGAAATTTTTGCTTTGCGCGACGGCGGACTCGCCATTTACGGTGGAGTTATAGCCGCCTTCGTTGCAGGATTTATACTTTGCAAGATTAAAAAGGTCAACGTGCTTGCGATGTTCGATATTGCGGCGCTCGGCTTTTTAATCGGCCAGGGCATCGGACGTTGGGGCAACTTTGTTAACCAGGAAGCCTACGGCACGGCAACCGACACCATTTTCGGCATGACGGGCAGCCGTATCGGCGAAATCCCCGTACATCCCTGTTTCCTTTATGAATCGTTTTTCTGCTTGGTTGGATTCGTTATACTTCATTTTATAAGCCGCAAGCGTCAGTTCGACGGCCAGATTATTTCGCTTTACATGATTTGGTACGGTGTTGTGCGTTTCTTTATAGAGGGGCTTCGCACCGACAGCCTTTACATAGGCGTTTTACGTGTATCGCAAATTGTCGCTTTCCTTTCGGTTATTGCGGGAATTGTGCTTTACGTTTTGCTTTTCTTGCGCAAGAAAAAGGCAGTCACCGAAAACGGCGAATACAACGAGCTTTTTGAGGATTACGAGGATTTAGACGAGGAAATCGGCGAGGTTGAAGAAACCGAGGGAATTGACGAGACCGAGGAAATCGACGAAGTTGAGGCTGAAACAATCGACGAGACCGAGGAAAGCGGCGAAATAGCAGAAACCGAAGAAGTCGAAAAAATCGAAGATAAAAACGGGGAATAAAAAATGGCTATGATTATTGACGGAAAGGCCGTTTCGGCGGCTACAAGAGAGGCTATCAAAAACGAGGTAGCCGAGTTAAAAGAAAAGGGCGTTACTCCGGGGCTTGCGGTTATCATTGTCGGCGACGACCCTGCCTCCCGCGTATATGTTAACAACAAGAAAAAGGCTTGCGCCGACCTCGGTATGTTGTCGGAGGAATATGCTTTGCCCGCCGAAACAACCAACGAGGAATTGCTCGGCCTTATTAACGAGCTTAACGGCAGAAAGGACATAAACGGCATTTTGTGCCAGTTGCCGCTGCCGCGTCACCTTGACGAAAAGGCGGTTATAAACGCCATCGCCCCCGAAAAGGACGTTGACGCCTTTCACCCCATAAACGTCGGCGGAATTATGACGGGCGATTACTCGTTTTTGCCGTGTACCCCTGCGGGCGTTATGCAAATGTTAAAGCATTACGATATCGAAACGGCGGGTAAGCACTGCGTTGTTATCGGCCGCTCGAATATTGTAGGTAAGCCGATGGCTATGCTTATGCTCCACGCCAATGCCACGGTGACAATTTGTCACAGCCGAACGGCGAATTTGGCCGAGGAATGTAAGCGTGCCGATATCCTTATCGCCGCCGTAGGAAAGCCGAAGTTTGTTACCCCCGACATGGTCAAGGAGGGCGCCGTTGTTATCGACGTCGGCATGGACCGCGACGAAAACGGCAAGCTTTGCGGCGACGTTGATTTTGACGCAGTTGAGCCAATTTGCGGCGCTATTTCGCCGGTACCCGGCGGCGTTGGTCCCATGACAATTTCTATGCTCATGAGAAACACGCTTACCGCCGCTAAGCTGCAAAACAATTTATAATTAACCAACGATATTTTTAAGAAAGGAGAGGTTTTCGATGAAAAGACTTATTGCTTTTATTTGCGCCATAGCGGTTGCGGTTGTTTTTCCGTTTTCGGCGGCGGCAAAGACGGTTTCGTCGTCGGAATACGGCGTTGAAATTGACTTTTCCGACGATTACATAGTCCTTACGACCGGAAATCTCTCTAAAAACGCCGAATTCGTTGAATCAATCGGTCATTCAAAGGAAAGCTTAAGAAAGGCGATGAACAACGGCAACATTATTTTTTACGCCGCCAACCAAAACAACACAAAGCAGCTTCACGTTAAAAGCTGGACAACCGATTTTTCCGAAAGAATAGGCGAGCTTGCGGGGCTTGGAGACGAGTCGCGTGAAGCAACGTTAGAATCCATTAAAAAAATACTTGTCGGAGAAGGACATCAGGTTTTATTCTCCAACATTTTCAGCCACGACAATTGCCTTTACCTTAAGCTCGCCGTTTTCGTAGACGGAAGCAACCCCTTTTGTTATATCCAATACATTACCGTTACGGGCGGCAGTTTTTATTCGCTCGTTTATTACAACGCTCACAGCTATCTTACCGTAACCGAGCAAAAGGAAGCCGACGACGTTTTATCAAAAATGAGAATTACCGCTAAATCGGACGGCGGCGGAATAAGCGCCGTTACGGTAATTGAAATTGTGCTTATTATAATACTTATTGTAGCGGCGCTTGCCGTAATGTTTTTAATTATTCGCAGTTTTATTATGGACATTTTAGGTAAACGCATTGAGCCGGAGGTTATCCCCGACCGTATAAAAATTAAACGAAAATAAATTCGGAGGTTGAACCGCATGAATATTTCAAAAATTTCCTTTATCGTTACCGCAGTTGCCGTTTTATTAGCGTCGGCAAACGTTATTATTCACGCCGTAAGAAACGACAACATGGTATCGTCGCTTATCATTCTTGCCCTTGTTTTTGCCTTTTTTGTTTTCAGCGTGGTTGTTACGGGCGGCAAAAATAAAAAGAAACCCGACAACTCCGACGAAAATAAAGAATAATTTAAGGACTGCGTGATATGAGACTTGCTTTTTCATTTTCAATAATTCTTATAATAGCCCTTGTTGCAGTTTTTGTTGCTTTTGTAATCGGAGCCACGGTAGGCGTTTTCGGATACATGTTTTACATGAAAAAACGCGACGCGAAAGCCGCCGAAGAAAAAGCGACCGATAACGAAACAAAATGAGCGGCTGTGAAATGAAAATAATTGCGAGGATAAGGTCCGAGTTTCCCGAAAAATTCGGTATCCCGCGTCAAAGCGGTTTGGTCGGCTCACTTAAAGCCCAAATCGTATTTGAAGAGGAGTACCGCAGCGTTGACGCCGTAAGGGGACTTGACGAATTTTCGCATTTATGGATAATTTGGCAGTTTTCAAAGGCCGTTCGCGATACATGGTCGCCGACGGTACGTCCGCCGCGACTTGGCGGCAACAAACGGATAGGCGTTTTTGCAACCCGTTCGCCTTTTCGCCCGAACGCAATCGGATTGTCGTCGGTTAAAATAGAAAAAATCGACCTTGACGGCGAAAACGCGCCCGTAATTCACGTTTCGGGAGCCGACCTCATGGACGGCACGCCGATTTTTGACATTAAACCCTATCTTGCCTACACCGACGCTCACCCCGACCCCGCAGGCGGGTTTACCGAAAACGTCGCCGACCGCCGACTTAAGGTTGAATTCGACGGCGAGCTTGAAAACGCCGTGCCGAATGAGATTAAAACGGCGCTTTGCGACCTTTTAGC
>JBGVDX010000012.1:0-5442 GCA_045119575.1 Acutalibacteraceae bacterium | reverse complement strand
CGCCAAGGAAAGAGAGGCTTGCGTCTGTGGTGCGGTCTTCGTTAGAAACCGAGCTTAAGAACCAGTTGTTTCCGTTCCGTCTTGCGACGGTGACGTAGCCGCTAAGCTTAGATTCAACCATTTTCGATTCGTTCCATTTGCTCGGCATGAGGTTAAGATAGGGCAGAGCGGCGTTTCCGCGGTATACGCCCGGCGAGCTTGCGTAGTGGGTAATACCCGATTGGAACAAGGCAACGGTAGCAAGCTGAAACGCGGGGCTGAAAATATAGGAACTATCGCTGTTGAACTTAATTTCAACGCCGTTGGGGGTAAAATCAGCGGGGCCTACTGCGTTACGAACGATAACCTGATTAACAAGGCTGTCGGTCGGCAAAACGCTCCACTTCGCGTTTTCCATACCGTAAATACCTTCATAGGAAACAACGTTCGGATAGGTACGCATTTCGCCTCTCGGCGCCTGACAACCGTGGAATATGACGGCAAGCTTGTTTTTAAGCGCCTCCTCGGCAACCTTTTTCATGATTTTCATGTCTTTTTGGGCGTCGGAGTCGATAAAGTCGACCTTTATGGCGTCGAAGCCGATATCTCTAACCCAGGATAGCTCGCGTTCAATGGCGTCGTCGTTTAAAAGCGAGTTTTCGGGATAGGTGCGGTGGTTTTTGTTGTTAACGCCGTACCAAAGGCTTACCTTAATGCCTTTTTTATCTGCGTATTCGGCAATCTCACGCAAGGTTTCCTCGTATCCCTCCCAAGTGTACCAGCCGTAGTCGACAAGATACCATTCATAGCCGTTTTCGGCGGCAAAGTCGATGTAATCGAGCTGTTCTTCGGGAGTTATGGGGTCGCCCGTCGTCCACCAGGACCAGCTTGAACGTCCGTTGGTGACCCAACTTGTGTCGTCGGTTTTGCTTTCGGGGGCGAGAGAGGTGACGAGGGTGGCCATAGAAACCTCGTTAATATCCTTGCTTATTATGGCAAGTCGCCACGGGGTGTTAAACGGATATGTCATGGTAACGTCTTCGTACTGTAATTGACCGAAAATTACCGAGAACTCGTTTGAGTTGGGGTTTTTGCATAAATTTGAAGCGCAGTAAGGCTCATCACCCCAAACGTTGCTTTCGGTGACAAGAACATAGTATTTCTCGTTTCCGACGGGCGTTTCGAACATTGCGGGCATTAGGGTTTTGATGCTGCCTTTCTTTATGTCGCCGAGAACCTTTTGCGTGTATGCGGTTTCGTAGCTGTAACCGAGGGGCTGATATGTAACGGTTGTTTCATCGTTAAAATTAAATCCGCTTCTCTCTTCCTTTATCGCAACCTGTCCCGTACCGTCTAATGAATAGCGATGTGCGGCGCCGTTGTCATACACTCTAAAGGCAACGGTAAGCTTTTTGCCGTCCTTTGTAAAGCTGAACACAGCTTCGTTGCAGGTATCGGAAACAGCGTCCTTTTTATCGGAAATAAGGGTGTATTTGTCGCAAACCTTCTCGATTTTAAGGTCGTTGTTGAAATTAAGGCCGCTTATCATATCGCAGTCGGAGGTAATGATACCTAAATTTGAAAATTCAATAACTCTGCCGTCCGTGCTGTCGACGGTATAACCTATTCTGCCGCTTTTGTTTGTGTAAAGGGTTACAGTCAGCACATCGGAAGGTGAATTGACGCTTAAAAGTACGCTCCAACCATTTGGAACCTCGCCCGATTTAACGTCAGTGTCGGCAATACATACCGGCATAGCTGAGAGGGTAAGCACAAGGGACATAATAATGCATAAAACAAAAATTATACTTTTTCTAACCATACATGCCTCCAAAAACACTAAATTATACACTTATTTTATCAAATTGTTTGTGAACTTTTAGTTAAGTGGAGGTTAATATATTTAAAGCGGAAACAAAAGTTTTTGCCATTTTTTAGATATTATCAACAAACAATCGCTATCGGAAATGCTTTATCCGGTTGTGCCGCAGAAATGCTTTATCCGATTGGCGCCGCAGAAATGCTTTATACGGTTGGCGCCGCAGAAATGCTTTATCCGGTTGGCGCCGCAAAAATACTTTACACGTTTGGCGTTGCAAAAATGCCTTATACGGTTGGCGCCGCAAATAATAAAAATCCCGACGTATGTTTCCATGCGTCGGGATTTAATTGCGTTTTTATTTAGTTTGATTTAAGTAAAATTACTTAAGTTCAACCTTTGCGCCAACTTCTTCAAGCTTAGCCTTCATGCTCTCAGCTTCGTCCTTAGCAACAGCCTCTTTGAGGGTCTTCGGAGCGGAGTCAACGAAAGCCTTAGCTTCAGCAAGGCCAAGACCTGCAAGGTCCTTAACAGCCTTGATAACCTGCATCTTGTTCGGGCCAACTTCAGCAAGAACAACGTCGAAGTCAGTCTTCTCCTCAGCAGCGGCAGCGCCACCGGCAGCAGGAGCAGCAACTGCAACAGCAGCAGCGGCAGATACGCCAAATTCCTCTTCTACAGCTTTAACGAGCTCAGAAAGCTCAAGAACAGAAAGAACCTTAAGTTCTTCAACAATAGCAGTGATTTTTTCAGATGCCATTTTAAATTACCTCCAAAATTTTATTTTGTAATAGATTTTATTTTAATAAAATGCGGTCCGCTTAAAATTATTCAGCGGCGGGTGCAGCTTCTTCACCGTTCTTATCAACGATTGCCTGAACAACGCGGGCAAAGGATGCGATAGGAGCGTTGAATACGTTGCAAACGGTAGCAAGGAGAACCTCTCTGGACGGGAGCTTAGCAAGAGCCTCGATTTTATCAAGACCGATTACTTCGCCGTCAAGGAAGCCGCTCTTTACTGTGAACGTATCGCTGGTTTCAGCGTATTTGCTGAGGATACGGGCAGCCGATGTGTAGTCATCGGCGCTGGTTGCGATGGCGGTAGTTCCCGAAAGAGCTTCAGAAAGTCCGCTAAGCGGAGTACCGTCAATAGCAATGTTAAGCAGGGTGTTCTTAACTACGGTGTACTGAACGCCGTTCTCACGAAGCTCTTTACGGAGCTTTGTATCGTCGGCAACGCTGATACCGCTGTAGTTAACGAGAACGCCTGCGCAAGCGCCGTTAAGTCTCTCTTTGAGATCGGCAACCTGCTGCTTTTTAGCTTCTAAAACTTTTGCACTTGGCACTTTGGTTTCACCTCCGGTTAAATAAAAACGCCTGTTCCCGACGAGGAAACAGGCACTGCAAATCAAATAAACGGCATAAAACCGGTAAAATTCAAATTTACAATCCATCCCTCGGCAGGCGGGTCACTAACCCATTAAACCGCCCATAAAAGCGGCACCTACTGTCTCAGGTCAAGAACAGCTTTGGTTATAATATCACAAACCTTGCGGTCTGTCAATATTTTTTATTAAAATAGGGCGCGGATTTCGGCTTTTTTTATATAAAACCGAAATCCTTACACCGAATTTTAACTAACTTACGAAATTAGGCATCCAACTTAGCGGGGTTAACCTTAATTCCGGGGCCCATGGTGTTGGCAACAACACAGGATTTAATGTACTGACCCTTAGCGGCGGCCGGCTTAGCCTTAACGATAGCGCCAAGGAGAGTATCAAAGTTCTCCTTGAGCTTTTCGGCGCCGAAAGAAACCTTGCCGATGGGGCAGTGAATGATGTTGGTTTTGTCAAGACGGTACTCAATCTTACCGGCCTTAGCTTCTTCAACAGCCTTGGCAACGTCAGGAGTAACGGTACCTGCCTTCGGAGTAGGCATAAGACCACGCGGGCCGAGAACCTTACCGAGACGACCTACAACGCCCATCATGTCGGGGGTTGCGATAACAACATCGAAATCGAGCCAGTTTTCGTTCTGGATTTTAGCGACATAATCGTCGGAGCCTGCAAAATCAGCTCCTGCGGCAAGAGCCTTGTCAACGTTGTCGCCCTTAGCGATAACGAGAACGCGAACATCCTTACCGGTGCCGTTCGGGAGAACTACTGCGCCGCGAACCTGCTGGTCAGCGTGGCGAGAGTCAACGCCCAAACGAACGTGAACCTCTACGGTTTCGTCGAACTTAGCGGTCTTGGTCTTGATAGCAAGGTCCATAGCTTCGCTGACGTCATAGAGCTTAGTTTTCTCGACAAGCTTTACGCTGTCGGTATATTTTTTACCATGTTTCATATTAAATGTGACCTCCCAATAGAGTGGTTAAATCGGAATTTTCCTCCCACCCGGGATTAAAGCCCGGTAGCAGATAGGTTTTATCAGTCGACAACTTCAATGCCCATGCTTCTTGCAGTACCTGCAATCATGCTCATTGCTGTTTCAATAGTAGCAGCGTTGAGGTCGGGCATTTTGGTTTCGGCGATTTTTCTTACCTGCTCGCTTGTGATTTTAGCGACCTTTGTCTTGTTCGGAACACCCGAACCGCTTTCGATACCGCAAGCCTTCTTGATAAGAACGGCGGCGGGCGGTGTTTTGGTGATGAACGAGAAGGAACGGTCAGCGTAAACGGTAATAACAACGGGGATAATAAGACCTGCGTCGTTCTTTGTGCGTTCGTTAAATTCCTTTGTGAACGCCATGATGTTTACACCGTGCTGGCCGAGTGCCGGACCAACAGGGGGGGCCGGAGTGGCCTTGCCTGCCGGAATTTGAAGTTTGATATAACCAACGACTTTTTGAGCCATTGTTGAACACCTCCGAAATAATGTGGTATGGCGGTACAGCTATTCTTTCCGCAATAAATGCGTTGCTGCCCTCCCACGCGTCAAGCGGATATACCGCATAACAGCAGTTTGTGCCGGATTATTAAATTAATCCAACGATTCGACCTGATCAAGCTCCAGCTCAACCGGAGTTTCACGACCGAACATAGAAATTTTGACCTTGACGTAGTTTTTGGCTGTGTCAAGCTCTTCTACGACGCCCTCAAAGCCTTCAAGCGGGCCGTCGACAATGCGAACATTGTCGTTTACGCCGTAGCCGACTTCGATTACGCGCTTCTCGATACCGAGAGAGGCAACCTCGTCGTCGTTAAGGGGTACGGGGTTGGACGAAGGACCGACAAAGCCGGTAACTCCGCGGATATTGCGTACCACGAACCAAGAATCGTCGGTGACAATCATCTTGATAAGTACGTAACCGGGGAAAACCTTTCGTTCGTATTCATGCGTTTTGTCATCTTTGATTTCGGTAACCGTTTCCGTCGGTACCTTTATGTCAAAAATAACATCCTGCATATTTCGGTTCTCTACAAGTTTTTCAAGGTTTTGCGCTACCTTGTTCTCATAGCCCGAATAAGTGTGGACAACATACCATTTTGCTTCATCCATGATTAAAACCTCCAGTCAGTTAAATTGCAAAATGCAATTATTTCTTAAGACTGAGAATAGTTTCAAGTAACCAACCGAGACCGAAGTCCAGTAAGAAGATGAAAACACCTACAATTGCACATACAACAAATACAACCAATGTAT
>JBGVDX010000011.1:0-1501 GCA_045119575.1 Acutalibacteraceae bacterium | reverse complement strand
TGCGTCGGAAAAAAGTTGGTCATTAAGCTTGTCGAAATCGGCTTTGCTTTCTTCCTCGTGGCAAAAAACCTTGACAACCTTTTGGCCGTTCATCATTTCCTCAACAAAACCCTCAACCTTGCCAAGCGAGGTTTGTTGACGGAAGAAATAACGTGCCGAGCCGCCGCCCACTTTTTTTACAATAAGCGACATTATGATAACGCCCGCAACCACAATCAAGGTGAGCCAAAGGCAGAAATAAAGCATAATGCTGAAAACCGTAACAACCGTAACGGCGGAAATAAGAAGCTGGGGAAAGCTTTGGGAAATCATTTGGCGCAAAGTATCAATATCGTTTGTATAATGACTCATGATATCGCCGTGATTATGGGTATCGAAATACTTAATCGGCAGCTTTTGCATTTTGTTAAACATGGTATCGCGAAGTTTTTTCAAAATGCCCTGACTTACAAACGCCATAAGCTGACTGTAAAGTGTGGTGGAAATAAGCGCAACAACATAAAACGATGCGAGTATGGCAACGTATTTTAGTATTCTTCCGCTGACAAGCGACCAGTTTCCCGCTTGCCAACTTTCCTCAATCGCCGAAATAACGTTTTGCATAAACAGCGACGGAATTGAGCTTATAACGGCGCTGAAAATAATACAGCAAAGGGTAACGGGCAAAAGTACGGGATAAAACCCGAATATCATTTTGAGCAGACGACCGAGTGTTCCCTTTTTGGCTTTATTTTTCATCGGTGTCACCTGCCTTGTTTTGCGAAATATAAATATCTCGGTAAATTTCGTTATCGGCTAAAAGCTCGGCGTGAGTGCCGACGGCGTTGATTTTGCCGCCTTCCATAACTATAATACGGTCGGCGTCCTCAACCGAGGCGGTACGTTGAGCAATAATAATTTTTGTTGTTTCGGGGATAAATTCACGCATAGCCTTGCGAATAGCGGCGTCGGTTTTTGTGTCAACGGCGCTTGTCGAGTCGTCAAGAATAAGAATTTTCGGCTTTTTAAGCAAGGCTCGTGCAATACAAAGCCTCTGTTTTTGTCCGCCCGAAACGTTTGTGCCGCCCTGTTCAATATATGTGTCATATCCGTCGGGGAAAGAGGTTATAAACTCGTCGGCGCAAGCAAGCTTGCAAGCGGCGATTAACTCCTCGTCGGTAGCGTTTTTATTACCCCAACGGAGGTTGTCCTTAATGGTACCCGAAAAAAGAACGTTTTTCTGCAACACAACCGCAACCTGGTTTCTAAGTGCGTCAAGGTCGTATTCTTTAACGTCTCTGCCGCCAACCTTAACAACGCCTTCGGTTGCGTCGTAAAGTCGGGAGATAAGCTGAATAAGCGACGATTTTGACGAACCCGTGCCGCCGATAATGCCTATTGTTTCGCCCGATTTTATGTGCAACTCAATATCGGAAAGAGCCTTTCTTTTTGCTTTTTCGGAATATTTAAAGCTAACGTTATCAAAATCAATTGAGCCGTTTTCAACCTCAAAAATCGGGTT
>JBGVDX010000010.1:0-5005 GCA_045119575.1 Acutalibacteraceae bacterium | reverse complement strand
TATAAGGAGATTCTTAATGAAAATTTGTGTTTTCGGAAGCGCATCTGACGACATCGCCGCTTCCTATCTAAATGCGGGCGAGCAACTCGGCGAAATTCTCGGCAAACGGGGTCATTCCCTTGTTTTCGGCGCCGGTAACGCCGGAATGATGGGCGCCGCCGCAAGAGGATTTCATCAATCGGGCGCCGAAATAATCGGCGTGCTGCCTAACTTTTTTCCCGACGGCGTAATTTACCCCCATTGCAACCAAATTATACGCACCGAAACAATGCGTGAAAGAAAAGCGGTTATGGAGGATATGGCGGACGCTTTTGTAATTACGGCGGGCGGAATAGGCACGTTTGAGGAGTTTTTCGAGGTGCTTACCTTGAAACAGCTCGGACGTCACGGTAAGGCGGTTGCTGTACTCAACACGAACGGCTATTTCGACAACCTTTTGGCCATGCTTGATACGGCGGTAAGCGGCGAATTTTTGACCGAAAAGGGAAGAAACCTTTGCGCCGAATTTGACAGTGTAGAAAAATTGGTCGATTATTTGGAAACCTATGTTCCCGAAAATATGAACATCTTCGAAATGCGAAAACTTGGAAAATAAAAAACAGCGTGAGGATTAGCGTGATACTCTTAACGGAGTATCACGCAACTCTATTCGCCTGACCGCGAGTTATATTGCTTCGCAGTGATATTATGCTACGCATAGTGATATTGTCCTGCGGACAGTTTATGGCGAATAGAATATCACGAAACCGATAGGTTTCATATCACTTTCGCAAAGCGAAAATATCACGCTGACTTTAGTCAGCATATCACTTATCAGGCAAAAAGAAAGAGAAGACTCGTTATGATACGAATCTTCTCTTTTCTGTTGTTAATGGGTTTGGGCTACTGCCCAAGTGCATTTGTACTTACAAATGCGATGCTGGTTCTTAGCTGAATTTAAAAGAATTCTATTTTCTCCGATAAGAACAACGCACTTTTCTCACGCTGTTGATTTTTTATATGCCTTTTTCGGCGATTATTTCGTCCATTATGTCGGCGCACATCTTTACAAGCTGAACGCAGGGGCGCTTTTTATAAAATTCGTCGGTGCGTTTTGTCGGAGTTGCGCCGTCGGAGTCAATTCCGAGCAGCTCGCGGCAAATGATTGAGCCGTTTTCCTCGCGGAATTTGGCCGCCATGCGCTGGATAAGCGCGTAATGCTCCTTTATGGCGGCGCTGTCGGTCGGCGACGAGTAGCCGTAAAGCTGACCCGCTACCATGAACATACCGCTTACGGCGCCGCAAACCTCACGCATACGCCCCATTCCGCCGCCAAAGGACGACGACAGCATGAGCGCCGTTTTTTCGTCAAGCCCCGTCACGTCGGAGAAGGCGACGAACACCGCCTGAGCGCAGTTGTAGCCCGATTTAAAAAGGGCTACCGCCTTTTCCGAGTGGCTCATTCGGCAACCGCCTCTTCAATCGAGTCGGATAACTTGTCGAGCCAGTCACCCTCGAAAAGCTCAATAAGTCCCTCGTCGCACCAACGGGCAATATCGTGCTTTATGGGCAACTTTGCAACCTGCTTTATGCCGTGCTTTTCGGCAATACTGTCGATATGGCTTTCGCCGTAAATGCTGTGTCTTTTGCCGCAATCGGGACATTCAAAATACGACATGTTTTCAACAATTCCAAGTACCGGAATGTTCATCATGTTCGCCATGTTAACCGCTTTTTCAACTATCATGCCGACAAGCTCCTGCGGAGAGGTGACAACGATAATTCCCTTAATGGGCAACGACTGGAACACGGTAAGGGGAACGTCGCCCGTGCCGGGAGGCATATCGACAAACATGTAATCAACCTCGCCCCAAACAACGTCGGACCAAAACTGTTTAACCATGCCGGCGATAACGGGACCGCGCCAAATTACGGGGTCGGTTTCGTTTTCAAGCAAAAGGTTGGTCGACATGATACGGATACCCGATTTGGTTAAGGTAGGATAAAGTCCGTCCTCGGTTCCTTTTGCCTTTTCGTGAATACCGAATTCGCGGGGAACCGACGGGCCGGTAATATCGCCGTCTAAAATCGCGGTGGAAAGGCCCTTGCGTTGCATTGTAACGGCAAGCATAGAGGTAATAAGTGATTTACCAACGCCGCCCTTACCGCTTACAACGGCAATAACGTTTTTAACGTTTGACATATGATTTTGCTCAACAAGCAAGCTTTCGGGCTTTCTGTCGGAGCATTTTTCGGAACAAGAAGAGCAGTCATGACTGCAACCCATTTTAAAACATCTCCCTGAATAATTTTATTTTCTATTTTATCATACATTGCTATTATGTGCAATTAAATTGTTGAAAAAGATGGCAAGTTGTTTTAAAATAAACTTATTAACGACGGAAAGAGTGCTAAAATGAAAAAGAAACAGGACAGCAGAGAAAAAATTTTTGTACCTCGCCTTGGTTGGCTCAATGGAGATAAATTTTCCGACCACGGGAACACATATACGGCGTCGGTGGACGCGGTTCGCCTTGATTTTAACGCCTTTTGCTATAAGCTCGTAGTTGATAAAAAGGAAGAGGGTAACTTTTTTGTCGCCGCCGAAAGCTACGACGTGCTTACCAAAAACGAGCCCGAAACCCATAAAACGGCGCGTTTTCCGCTTTCCGAAGAGGGCAGAGAGCAAATTCACGCATGGCTTATTGAGCGGTATGAGGAATATCTTAACGCCGACCGCGACGAAATTCCCGTTGTCTTTAAATAATGCGTGAATACAAGCTTATCCGTTCGAACCGACGCACGCTTTTGTTGGAAATCGGACGAGATTTAACCGTAACGGTACGTGCGCCGATGAAAATGCCCCTATCGGATATCGAGGCGTTTGTCCAAAAACACGATAAATGGATAGAGAAAAAGCTTTCTGTTATGGAAAAGCGAGAAATAAAACCCGATAATCTTTCCGCCGAGGAAATAGCGGCGCTAAAAAAGAAGGCGAAGGAAATATTACCGCAAAAGGTGGCGTATTTCTCCGAAATAATGGGATTTAAACCCGCTAACGTTAAAATTACGTCGGCTAAAAAGCGGTTCGGAAGCTGTTCAGGCAAAAACTCACTTTGCTTTTCGTATCAACTAATGCTCTATCCCGACGAGGCGATTGACTACGTAGTTGTTCATGAGCTTGCCCACATAAAGCACCGAAACCATTCGGCGCAGTTTTATAGCCTGATTGAAAAATATTTGCCCGACTATAAAACCCGCGAACGAATACTTAAATCAAGATAAAAAAACTATCCGCCGAACTCAGCGTGATGTTCTTAACGGACAAATCACGTTAAGCTCGGCGGTATTTTTTACCTATGCATTTCCGAAAAACGGTAAAAAATTATTGACAAACGATAATTTCGGTGATATTATGCAATTAACGGAGGGGAATTTTTATGATTAAAAAAAGCTTTTCTGCGACCCTTACTTTGGTTTTGTGCTATATTTTTTCCGCCTGCTTGGCGTTTATGTGTTTTTTTGCGCCGACCGTTTTCGGCCGATACTTTGACGGATACCGCAATTTGCCGAGCGTCGCCGTAACCGTAACGGTTACCTTCTACGTCTGCGTGCCTTTTGCGGCTGTTGCGCTTTACTTGCTTATAAAAACCCTTTTGCGTATAAAGAAAAGGGAAGTGCTTGTAAGCGAAAACGTTTCGGCTATGCGCGGACTTTCGTGGTGCTGCGTCGCCGTTTGCGTTATAACGGGGGTAGCCGGAATATTTTATTTCCCGTTTTTCCTTGTTTTTGCGGCTTCGGGCTTTTTTGCACTTATCCTTCGTGTGATTAAAAATGTTTTCGCCTATGCCGTCGATGTAAAAGACGAAAACGATTATACGATATAGGCGGTGCAAAATGATAACGGTAAATTTAGACGTAGTAATGGCGAAAAATAAAATTTCGTCGCTTGAGCTTGCCGATAAAATCGGCATCACCCCCGCCAATTTGTCTATACTCAAAACGGGCAAGGCAAAGGCTATACGCTTTTCGACGTTGGAGGCGATTTGCAACGAGCTTAACTGCCAACCCGGTGATATACTTGAGTTTAAGGAGGATTAATTATGAACAATCAACCTGTAAATCAACCTATCAATGAGTCCCAAGGTCAGCCTGTCAACGAAAATGTTGCTAAGCCCGCAGGTCAAACCTACACCTATCAGCAACAACCCGCTTCTGTGCAGCCGAATACGCAGCCGCCTTTTAACGGGTCGCCGTCCCACTCTGTAAAATCCAAGGTGCGTGTCCCGATTACAAAGCTCGACTCGTTTTTTACCGCGGCTTTCTTTATCCTGTCAGTAATTGCGGTTGATTTCGGGCTTTTCGGCGGATTTAACCTCGGCTATTCTATTGCCGTCGCCGCCCTTGCCGTTTCGCTTATAATCTATGCGTCGGCAAGCCGCCGTTTCACCGTTTTGGGCTTTATTTACGCGGTTTCCGCCGTTGCGATTTCGGCGACTTTCACCGTCTACGGGTCAAGCTTTACTAAGTTTATTCAGTTTTTCGCCGTATGGGGCTTGCTTGTGTTATCCCTGCTTGATTTTACGGGCTGCGGCGTTTACCCCAAGGGCAGTTGGAAAAGCGCGCTTGACCTTTTGCGCCTTGTAATTGTAACCCCGATTGAAAAAATGGGCGTTTTCTTTGGCTCGTTTAAGGAGCATAACAAGCAAAAACAACCCGGCGGCAAGCGTTTCAGCGCCGCTATCGTCGGCGTTTTGTGCGCAATCCCCGTTTTGGGAATAATTTTGCCGCTTCTTATTTCGTCCGACGCCGCTTTCGAAAACTTGATTAACCAAACCTCGTTTGCCAACGTTCCCCGTCTTTTTGCGGCAATATTTTTCGGCTCGCTGTTGTTTTTGTATATATTTACGGCGATATTTGCCGCCGCAAAGGGCGTTGTAGCCGAAAAAAAGAAAACCTCCGCAAAGCCTAATGCAGGCATAAATCCTATGGGCGTAAACGGATTTCTTTCGTCAATTTCGTTTGT
>JBGVDX010000009.1:0-1970 GCA_045119575.1 Acutalibacteraceae bacterium | reverse complement strand
GCCTTAACCAACCCAAGCTGTTTAATATCACGCGACACCGTAGCCTGAGTTACGTCAAAACCGTGATTTAACAACGCTGATTGCATTTCCTCTTGCGTTTCGATGGGATTAGTATTGATTAATTCAATAATTTTACTATGGCGAAGTTTTTTCACTTTAATTTTCACCTACATCATTTTGTTTTTTAAAATACTGTAAAACGAATCGTGCTTAATTTTAATAAAATCGGCAGTATGTAATTTATCTACGCTTATGATAACTGTTTCGTCGGCGTCAAGTTCAACGTATTTTTCGCCGTCAACCGTTAAATAAACCACCTCGCCTTTATTTCTCGTCTTTGCGGTGATTTCAAGTTGGCTGTTTCCGCTTAGCACAAGCGGTCTGTCAAACAAGGAATGTGCACAAATCGGCGTAACAATTATGGCGTCTACACTCGGATCTACGATTGGCCCGCCTGCGGACATTGAATATGCGGTTGAACCCGTTGGAGTTGCTATAATAATACCGTCGGCTTTGACGTTTAAAAAAGGACGTGACGCGGTGCTGGCCGTAACTTCAATTACGCTGGCGGTATGATTACGTTGAATAACTGCTTCATTAAGCGCCAAAAAGCTTTCCCCCGACTTTTTAAGCGAAACGTTAATCATATCGCGTTTTTCAACGGAATAATCGCCCGAAATTACCTTGTCGAGTAAATCCGTTTCGCTAAGTTCAAGCTCCGCCAAATAGCCAAAATGACCGCAATTTAGACCGATAACAGGTTTGCTATAATCAGCGGCAATTTTTGCAGCGTGAAGCATTGTTCCGTCTCCGCCTATCGCAAGAACGACATCGCAGCTTGCAACCGATGAATAATCAGTTCCTTCGATTAAGCTATAATCGCATTTTTTAGATTCAATTAATTTGCAAATCTGTGATACAGTTTCGCTTATTCCTGACATAGCATATACAGAAAAACGCATAAAGTCACTCCTTTTTATCAAGGTCACTGTGCGACTGCTCAACAATTTCTTCAGCGGTAATGTTTAATTTGTTTTCAGCTAATCCGTCGTAGTAAAGATGAATTAAATATTCAATATTTCCTTGAGGGCCTTTAATCGGCGAATAATCAAGATTTATTACCGACAAACCACATTCATTAATTGAAAAATCAATTATGTCCTCAACAACTTTAATATGCACCTTTTTATCTCTTACAACGCCTTTTTTACCGACGTTTTCTTTACCTGCCTCAAACTGCGGTTTTATAAGACATACGGCATGAGCATTATCTTCAAAAAGTGATTTCATTACGGGGATAATGAGCTTAAGCGAAATGAAAGATACGTCAACACTGGCAAACTGTAATTTATCGGGTATATGTTCCTCGGTAACGTAACGAAAATTTGTTCTTTCTAAGTTAACAACCCGTTCGTCGCAACGCAGTTTCCAAGCAAGCTGACCGTATCCGACGTCAATAGCGTAAACTTTTTTTGCGCCGTTTTGAAGCATACAATCGGTAAACCCGCCGGTTGAAGCGCCGATATCGGCACATACAAGTCCGTCCAAACTAATATCAAAGTTAGCCATAGCCTTTTCAAGCTTAAGCCCTCCCCTGCTGACGTACTTAAGGGAATTATCTCTAACTTCAAGCTTGTCCTCCGGTTTAAGTGTCATACCGGGTTTATCCTGCTTTTGATTATTAACGTAAACGCATCCCGCCATGATAAGAGCCTTTGCTTTTTCTCTGCTTTCGCAAAAACCCTGCTCAAACACCGCTGTATCAAGTCTTATTTTTTCTTTCAATCTTAATCCTCCGATATAATTTCAAGCATCGAATCTCGGTCAAGCGAATATTTTTTCAACGATGAATTGATTTCAGCGTGAGATACAAACTCTTCAACGGCAATATGCCTATATTTACCGCTATATCCGCTTTCAAGAAGTTTTTCGCCTAAAATTTGACCGATTCCGCCGTTTTTAATTCCTTC
>JBGVDX010000008.1:0-15837 GCA_045119575.1 Acutalibacteraceae bacterium | reverse complement strand
TGCTTACTCCGAAAAGGGCGGCAAGCCGCTCTATAACCGGCATACGAGGCGTTTTAAGCCCAAGCTCCCACGTGCAAACGGCCTTTCCCGTAACGCCGACACGTTCGCCGAGCTGGTCTTGGGTAAGCCCCGATTCGGCACGCAGCCGCTTTATATTATTCCCGATTGTCATGGATTCACCTCTTGTTATCAACTATAGTTTATATTATAAATTAAAAGTAGAGAAATTGCAACTTTTTCTTAGGGAAAGTCCCAAAAATGGGCTTGACATTCTACTAAAAGTAGATATATAATAAACCCGCCCCGAGAAAATTGAATAGCAATCGTCTTTTTTTGAAAGGAACTAATAAAGATGTATTGTAAAAACGGAATGTACGAATGTAACGGTTGCGGTTGGTGCCAAAGCGAGCGCTGCGACATATGCGGAGAAAAAGCGAGCGTAGTTTATTACGGCGGAAAGGCACATTGCAGTCGGTGCGAGATTAAAAGAAAGAAAAGGAGAAAAAATGACCGTTAGAGACTATTTTGAGCAGGTGCGTGAGATAGAAAGACGCATTAAAATCAAACAGGAGCAGATTTTGCATTTAAAGGAGCTTGCTACCCGCGCAACATCGGTTATTGAGGCGGTGCGTATAGGCGGAACATACAAAAGGTCGAAAATGGCTAACGCCGTAGAGGACATGGTAGACATTGAAAGAGAAATTGAGCGAGATATTATAAGGCTTAAGGAGCTTTATAAGGAGGTAAGCGCCGTTATCGTAAAAATAGATAACGAAAACAGCCGAGAGCTGCTTACTTTGCGTTATCTTTGCAACCGAAATTGGGA
Source organism: Acutalibacteraceae bacterium (assembly GCA_045119575.1). Taxonomy (GTDB): domain Bacteria; phylum Bacillota; class Clostridia; order Oscillospirales; family Acutalibacteraceae; genus UMGS1976. The sequence goes on along the minus strand of JBGVDX010000008.1, from coordinate 15,011 downwards.
GGATATCGCCGAAACAATGAATTTCGATACAAGAAGCGTTTACCGAATACATAAAAAGGCGCTAAGCGAGGCGGAAAAGTTCGTGCCGAAGCCCTGCGCTTAAACAAAAGCACCCGACACGGGTGCTTTTTTAATGAAATAATTAAACAATTACTCCGTCGCAACCGACATATTGATATTCATTATTTATTTTTTAGCCGAAAGGATAAAACCTGTCATGGTGGGTCAGGGTGGAGGTGTGATATTATCTAAAATGAAAGGAGCTGTGAAAAACGTGGCGGCGAAAAAAAGAACGGTTGAAAATTGTATTCACGAGCTGATGAAGTTGCCGTGTAACGACGAAAAGGGCCTGCTTGACGCCTTAGGATACAAGGGAAAGCGGGACAACACGGCTCTTATCGCGGCGGTTATTTTCTCAAAGGCGCAGTCGGGCGACATGAACTGCTTAAAGGAGGTCATGCGAATGTGCGTAGACACCGCCGAGGGCGGCACCGAGCTTATAAAAATTATAGACGACGTGAAATGAGGTGAGAAAAATGATTCAATTTTTTATTGCGCTGACGGCGGTTGCGGTTAATTTTTTGTTAGGCTTTTCGGCGGCGAAAATTATCAACCGGCCGAAAAAAAGCGCGGCGCCGAAACGCGAAAACGAGGTTGTGACGGCAAGACATATCGCCGAGTACCGAAATTTTCTTTGCTACGACGGCACCGAACAAGATGAAATAGAATAAATTGTACGGTTAAAAAACCAAATCGGTCTTTGCGGAAAAAGGTTTCGCAAGGGCTTTTATTTTACCTAAAAAGGAGAGTTAAAAAATGACAAACGACACTTTAATTGCCCAGCCAGAGGCAACCACCGAGTGCGAGGCGGAGACTGCACCCGCCTCCGTTTCCGAGGACGCCATACCGAACGAAAAGGAGGAGGGGATTGAAGTAAAATTCAACAAGCAGCTCCGCCGATTGTCTTTGAGCGAGGCACGCGACTTTGCCGAAAAAGGCATGAAGTACGACTCGCTGATACCCGTTCTGAACCGCCTGAAGGAGCTGTCACCCGACGGCTCGATGAGCCTTGCGCAGCTTGCAGACCACCTGTTTGAGGAAAAAGAGAAAAGGGCAAGCGACGCGCAGGAGGCGGAGGAACTTTTTGGTCGGCAGAACCGACTGACAGCTCAATTTATTGAGCTTAAAACAAAATTTCCGGAGATAGGAGGGATACGTGACGTTCCGAAAAGCGTCATTGAGCAATCGCTCAACGGAGATATTCCGCTTTATTACGCATATCTCGGCTACTGTCACGAGCAGGAGCAAAAGGCTCGGCTCGCCGAACAATCAAGCGAAAAGGCAAAGGCGGCAACGGCGGGCAACCTTAAAGACGCTCCCGACACGCTTTCCTCTCCGGAAATTGCGGCAATGCTCAAAGGAATTTGGGCGTAAAACTATTTTTTTAACAAAAGGAGAACTAAAATGTCAACAATTAATACCATTGATTTTGAAAGCAAGCTCACTAACGAGCTCGACAAAGCCATTGTGCAGAAGTCGGTAACCTCATTTATGGCGGACAATTCCTTCCGCCAAAAGTTCGTCGGCGCAAGAACCGTTCTTGTTCCCGACGTGGATTTCAGCGGTCTTGGCGACTATGACCGTGACGGCGGTTTTACAACCGGAGCCGTAAACGTTAATCAGGAAAGCTACCAGCTTACTCAGGACCGTGCCCGTTCCTTCTCCATCGACCGCGAGGACATGGACGAAACCGGTATTGCGGGTCTTGCGGGCCAAATTATGGGCGAATTCGTTCGCACAAAGGTCGCTCCCGAAATTGACGCATACACCCTTTCTAAGCTTGCTAACCTTGCTGTGACAAAGGAGCACACCGTTGCCCTCGAAAGCGGCGAAACCGTAACCGAAAACTGCTTAAAGCTTATCAACAGCGCCATCGAAAAGGTTGCGGAGGAGGTCGGCTACGACGAGGAAATCGTTGTTTTCGTTAACCCGACCGTATATTCCGCCCTTTCCAACACAAGCGAGCTTACACGCAGCCTTGAGGTCAGCGACTTTACCCGCGGCGAGCTTACCACAAAGGTGCAAAAAATCAACAACGCATACATTATCCCCGTTTCGGGCGCAAGAATGAAAACCGCCTATACCTTTAACGACGGCAAAACCGACGGCGAAACCGACGGCGGCTTTGTTCCCGCTTCGGACGCAGAGGATATCGGTATTCTTGCTATGCCCAAAAAGGCAGGCATGCTTATCAAGAAAACCGACAAGGTGCGTATTTTTACCCCCGACCGCAACCAGCAGATGGACGCATACAAGTTCGATTATCGACTTTACTACGACCTTCTTGTTAAAAAGTCCAAGGAAAATTCCATTTACGCTTATATTTATTAATTATAGGCCGAAAAAAGGGCGAAGTCAGTCGGCTTCGCCCGATTTTTTTAACGGAAGGAGGATTTTTTTATAAATGAAATTTCCGAAACGAAAAAGCGGAGACGCCCTTTTAAAGCGGCTTAGCGTCAGCGGCGGAATAGCGAGCGACGGCATAAACGCCGAAAACGGGCTTAAAACGGGAGAAAACGTTTACGCCGAAAACGGAGTTATAACGGTGCGCCCGTCGCTTAAGATGCGCAGCCTTATCATATCGGAAGAAGCGCCGACGTCCTTTTTTTCCTCCGACAACGTAACGGCCGTTTTAACCGCGGGCGATACCGTAAAGCTTGATTTCTTCGACAAAAACGGCGGTTTCAAAAAAACCGCGGCGGGCGACCATTCGGTACCGAATTCGGTAGTTTTGCTTGATAATTCGGAGGCACGCATAATGTACGTGAAAGATTTCAAGGCGAAAACCGATATGATTTACATTAACCAAGCGGACGACAATACGGTATACGAGGGTGATATGTCAAATGCCGCCTATGTGCCGACGGTTGCGGTTGACGGAACGGGCTTCCTTTACGAAAACGAGGACGACCCGATACACTTCGATTTTAACGGCAAGCTTTACGAGGACAAAAATATTATTTCAAATTCCCATATCGTAAGGCAAACGGTTGAAACGGGCAAAAACGTATACACGTTGCCATATATTATCGAAAGTGACGCCACCGTTTCTACCGTATATAGGGATAAGCAGTACAACCCGTATATTCACGACTTTGAGACGGGCGCCGACGGAGCATTGCTATTCGATACGGTAATCGACGATGTTGACGAGCTCCGTGTTGAGCCCTTTTCCGATTGCCGAAACGCCATCGCATTCAGAAAGAAAGGCACAGCTCATAACAAAGCCGATACGCCGGTGGGTTGCCTTAAACGAAACGACTTTACGATTAAAATAACCCAGTGGGCGGCGCAAAGCGACCCTTGCAAATGCACCAAATGTGCCGTTTTTGATTATAAAAACGTGAAAACCTGGATTGTTTTCGGCGACGAATATTATAAAAGCACCCTTTACATGACCGGCTACGGAAATAAATGCTATTTCCCCGAATCGGGCAAATTAGTAGTAGGGCCGAGAACCGAAGCAATAACCGCGATAACACAGGTTGGCGACCGAGCAGCCGTGTTAAAGGAAAATTCGCTTTGGCTCCTTGGCATCGAGACGGGCGACAGATACACCGAGGATGAGCTTATGTCGGGCGAGCTTCGTTCGGTCGGCAAAACGGTTTCGACCGAGCTTATGAAAATTGCCGATATCGGCTGTGACTGCCCGAACACGGCGGTAAACTGCGACGGAAGGCTTATTTGGCTTAATTCGGACGGCAAAATCCGTATGCTGACCGACGTAGAAAAACCGACCGATAGGCAGGTTTGCGAGCTTTCGTACATTGTCGAAAATTTGCTTAAAAATTATACCGAGGACGAGCTAAAAAATGCCATGGCGACCTATTTCGGCGGCAAATATTATCTTGTTATCGGCAACGATTTGCTTTTGCTTGACTGTCGGACTAACGCCGTCGACAACTATACCTCCTACGCCGACGATTTAACGGCGCAAAAAAAGCTTAGCTGGCATAAATGGAACATAGGCATTGACGGAGTTACCTGGCGTTACATTACGTCGGGCGACAAGCCGATTTTGTACGGCGACGTAAACGGCGGCTACATTTGTTGCGCCTTCGAGGGCGACGACGGCATAGATTGCGTCGACGGAGAGCTTGAGTTCCCCGTAAACTGGAGCGCCGAAACGTCGCTTTACGATTTGGGCAGGGCGGACGTGCTTAAACGCGGGGCGCGGCTTGAGGCCAACGTTGCGGCGGAAAACGAGGTAACGGCGTCGCTTATCACCGAAAACGGCTGCGACGGTTGCGCCGAAATTGCCAAGGGTGAAACGCCCGCCCGCGTTACCGTAAAAGGCGCCGAAAAAAACGCCTTTATCGGGGCGAAATTTAAGGGCAGCGGAAAGGCGAGAATAAGCGATATAACCCTTTCGGCCGTCGCCACAACTCATAAAACTTAACAACTTATAAAATATAACAAAAAGCGGTTGGATTAATTTCCAACCGCTTTTTTCTTTTTTTATTTATTCATGTCAATGCCGATTGCTTTAAAGAACATGCTTAAAATCTTAAACTGAACCGAGGAGGAGGGGTGAATTCTGTCCCACGAATAGAAGTAGGGGTGATGAACCTCAAGAAGCTCCTGGATACCGGCCATGGTGTCGACAAAAATGATGTTTCTTTCCTCGCAAATTTCGCGGCAGATGTCGCGCTGGGCGCAAATCATTTTAACCATTTCGTCTTGCATATTGCTTTCAATCATATAGGGGGACATGATAACAACGCGGTCGGTAACGCCAAGGCAAAGGTCGGCAAGGTTAATCATGTTTTGGCGATATTCTTCAATAGATACGTGGTTAATCTTGTTTTCCGGCTCGTCAAAGCAGCGCCAAGCGTCGTTAGCGCCAATCATCATAACAATAACGTTGGGCTTTGCGTTTTTAACGTCGGTTTCAAAGCGCTCAAGCAAATGGCGGGTTTGGTTGCCGCTTACGCCCTTGTTGATAACGCGGATTTCAAGCTCGGGATAAATTCCGCCAAGAAAACCGGCAATTTTGCCTACGTAGCCGCTACCCCACGGATTAAATACGGCAATACCCTCGCCGTCGGGCTTTTGACGGTCGGCGTCGGTTACCGAGTCACCGAAGAATAAAAGTCGGTCATTTTTCTTTAATAACATTGAAATCGTCTCCTTATATGTTATAATTATTTTAATATTGTTATAATACTATCATAACGCAATTTTGTTTGCAACAAAAATCGGAGAAAAAACTAAATGAAAAAGAACGATTTAATTACGGTAACGGTTGACGGCGTAACCGCCGAGGGCTCCGGCGTTGCTCATCCCGAGGGCATGGCTGTTTTTATAAAGGGAGCCGCTTTGGGTGACACTCTTTCCGTCCGTGTTATAAAGGTTAACAAAAAATATGCGATTGCGAAAATTGAGAAAATTATTTCGCCGTCGCCCGACCGAGAGGATAACGATTGCGCCGCTTTTCCCGCTTGCGGAGGTTGTGCGTTTCGGCATATTACATACGGCGCCGAATGTCGCATGAAGCACCGTAGAGTTGCCGACGCCATGAAACGTATCGGCGGCATCGACTGCGAGGTTGACGAAATCCAATCGGGCGAGGCACAGTCGGGCTACCGCAATAAGGCGCAGTACGCCGTCGGCGCCGACAAAAACGGCGTAAAAATCGGCTTTTACGCCGAGCGCAGTCACCGCATTGTTAACTGTAAAAGCTGCGCGTTGCAACCGAAAATATTCGCCGATATTTTATCGGTTTTTGAGGAGTTTATTAAGACAAACGGCGTTTCGGTTTATGACGAGCTCAGCGGCAAGGGGCTTTTACGCAATATTTACATTCGCCGCGCCGAAAAAACCGAACAAATTATGGTTTGCGCCGTAATTAACGGAGACCGCTTGCCAAATTGCGAAAGGTTGATTGAAAGCCTTAAAGCCCTGCTGGGCGACAACCTTAAAACATTTGTGCTGAACATAAATAAAGAAAAAACCAACGTCGTTTTGGGTAAAAAATGCGTGCCCGTTTACGGCGACGGATATATTACCGATATCCTTTGCGGAGTAAAAGTAAGGCTTAGCGCCCTTTCGTTTTATCAGGTTAACCGTAATATGGCGGAGCGTCTTTACGGTATCGCCGCCGATTTCGCCGACTGCGACGGCAAGGTTTTGCTTGACCTTTACTGCGGCGCGGGTACAATCGGGCTTTCCATGGCCAACAAGGCGGGCGAGGTTTTCGGCGCCGAAATAGTACCGCAGGCGGTTGAGGACGCGGAGTTTAACGCCGCCGAAAACGGCATAAAAAACGCGCGGTTTATTTGCGCCGACGCATATGAGGCGGCCAAGCGGTTCGAAGTCGAGAACATTCGCCCCGACGTAGTAGTTGTTGACCCGCCGCGAAAGGGGCTTGAGGAAGGACTGCCGACCTTTATCGCGAATAAATTTACCCCCGAAAGGGTAGTATACGTTTCCTGCGACCCCGCAACCCTTGCCCGTGACTGCGCCGAGTTCGAAAAGGCAGGCTACAGGGTGAAAAAGGTTGTCCCCGTGGATTTATTCCCAAGAACACATCACGTGGAAACTGTAGCACTTTTAGTGCGTACAGTTTCAGCGATATAAATTCTTTATAGAATTTGCGATATGCCTTACGGCGCGATATATTTCAATGCGATATGTCCCTTCGGGACGCAGATGAGAATTTATATCATATCGCAACCGAACAGAGTGAGGTTATATCGCATTTAGTCAATAAATATATCGCACGAGCAAAGCGAGTATATCGCAGAAAGAGGATATAATGAGTGATAAAACAATAAAAGAATTAGCTGTTGAACTTATTGTTGATACAACCGCAATATGCGATAACATTAAAGGGCGATCGGTTTTTGTAAATCAGTTGTTGCGTTCTTGTTCCTCCATTGGCGCAAATTACCATGAAGCAAAATATGCTCAAAGTAATGCTGATTTTATAAATAAATTAGAAATTGCTCTAAAAGAATGTTACGAAACAGAATATTGGTTTGAAATTCTCTTTAAAGTTAATGCTATTGACGAGAAAATATATAAAAATCTAATGAACAAATGCGGGACAATACGCAGGAAACTTATTGCTTCTATTACTACTGTTAAACAAAAAGGGAATTGAAGTAAAAATGAGTTGTAGAACAGAACACTATATGAGGTTATTACCTAAACAATATGCAGCGAAAAGCGAAAAAACATTAGCAAAAATTTTTCGAATATTAAGGATAGCAAATTTATGACAACAATTATTTCGCCTAAACCGCATTTTTGCCGATTTAACAGCGGCAAGGCGGTCAAGATAAATCCCGATAAAATTTCTAATCCGTTTGCGGACGACGTTTCCGTAAGCTTTGCGGTGGGCAACCTTGCCGTGCTTAGCGAAAACGGTACGGCGAGCCTTATTTTAGGCACTTTACAAAATCCCGCCGGCTGCGAAAATGTTTTCGCCGATACCCCTGAAATAGGCGAAAAATGGCGCTTGTCGAACGACGGCTACCGCTTGCTCGTCAACGGCGAAAAGGACACCGTTGCCGTTATGGGCGCCGACGAAAAGGGCGTTTTTTACGGGCTCCAAACCCTTATTATGCTTGCGGAGCAGGGGGAATTGCCCTCGCTTTATATCGAGGATTACGCCGACCTCGCCATCCGCGGCCCGATTGAGGGCTTTTACGGCTATCCGTGGAGCTACGACGACCGCAACGAGATAATGGAAATGTGCGCGAAAATTAAGATGAATACATACATCTATGCGCCGAAGGATGACCCCTATCACCGCGCAAAGTGGCGAGATTTATACCCCGAAAAAGAGCAGGGCGAGCTGCGCCGACTGGTCGAAACGGCGAACAAATGCAACTTCGACTTTGTTTGGACGCTTCATCCCGGCGACACAATCGACCTTAAAAACGAGGACGATTTTAATTCGACAATAGCCAAGCTTAACCAGCTTTACGAAATTGGGTTGCGCCGTTTCGGTGTATTTTTTGACGATATAAAACCCGAAATGATTGACGGCGCGGCTCAAGCGGAATTTTTAAACCGCATTGATGACGAGTTTGTTAAATCGAAAGGTGACGTAGAGTCACTTATCACCGTCGGCGCCAAGTACCGCAAGGGCTGCGAGGTAAGCGTTGACGAATATTACCGCCCCTTTGCCGATTCGCTCCACAGCGACATAGAGGTTATGTGGACGGGCGACGAAACGGGGTCGAATATCAGCCACGATATCATGCAATGGCCGATAGACCAAACCGAAACAAAGAAAAAGACCTTAATTTGGTGGAACTATCCCGTTAACGATTACTGTAACGCAAAGCTTCTTATGGGCCGCCTTGACCCGCTGAAGCCCGACCTTGACAACGTAACGGGCATGATGTCGAACCCGCTTTCCGATATCCACGCAAGTATGCCTGCGCTTTATTCGGTGGCTAACTATTGTTGGAACACCGCCGAATTTAATGCCCAGGAAAGCTTCGACAATTCCTTTAAATATCTTGTCCCCGAAGCCGCCGACGAAATGGCATTTTTGGCACAAAATACGGCGGGATTGCGCGCCTTTTTGTTTAAATTCGAGGAATCGTGGGACTTTAAGCCGCTTATTGAAAAAAATGCAACGGGCGAATTAAACGCGCTGTTCAAAAGGCTTAAAAATTCCTGCCTGCGCTTAAAGGAAATTGAAAACCGCCGAATTGTAAAGGACGCCGAAGAATGGATTGACGTTGCCGAAAAGGTAGCCGAGGCGGGCATAATTTTGACCGCAAACCCGACAAAATCCGACCTTGAAAAGGCGAAAGAATTGCTTACATATAAGGTAATCGTAAAATCAATGAGAGGCGATTTTCCCGCCGAGGTCGGCATGCATCACATTCGACCCTATCTTAACAAAATTATCGAACAAAACGGCATAGAAATGCCTCCTATAAAGGAAAACAATTTAGTAGGAGCGTTTTGGACAGAAGAGGATTAAGGATAAAAAATGAATTGCCCGAATTTTAAAAAATGCGGCGGCTGCCAGCTTCAAAACATGGACTATGACCGCCAGCTCCGATTTAAGCAGGCGCAGGCGGTAAAGCTGCTCGGCAGATTTCACCGCGTATCGAACATAATCGGCATGAAGGACCCGACACATTACCGAAACAAGGTGCAAGCGGCGTTCGGCGAACGCGGCGGAAAGCTCATTTCGGGCGTGTACCAATCGTCAACACACAAAATTGTCCCCGTTGACGATTGCCTTATCGAGGATAAAATCGCCGACAGCATAATTGTCACCGTTCGCAAGCTGGCCACAAGCTTTAAAATGCGCGCCTTTAACGACACGACCATGCGCGGTTTTTTGCGTCACGTGCTTGTAAAAAGAGGTTTTGAAAGCGGTCAGGTTATGGTTGTTTTGGTGACAAACGACGGCGAGTTTAAATCCTCCCGTTCCTTTATCAACGCCCTTTTACAGCGGCACCCCGAAATTACAACAATTGTTCGCAACATAAACACCCGTCGCACAAGCATGGTGCTGGGCGACAAAAGCGAGGTGCTTTACGGCGACGGATATATTGAGGAAAGCCTTGGCGGATTTCGGTTCAGAATAAGCCCTAAAGCCTTTTACCAAATCAATCCCGTTCAAACTCAGGTGCTTTACGGCAAGGCGGTTGAGTTCGCCGACCTTAAAGGCGACGAAACGGTTGTCGACGCATATTGCGGCACGGGTACGATAGGCATTTTCATGTCGAAAAAGGCGGGCAAGGTTATCGGCGTTGAGCTTAATTCCGACGCCGTAAACGACGCAAAGCATAACGCCAAGCTTAACGACGTAAAAAATATCGAATTTTACAACGCCGACGCAGGAAAATTCATGGTCGAAATGGCGGAGCTTAAAATGAAGGCCGACGTTGTTGTGACCGACCCGCCCAGAGCAGGCTGCAGCTTGGAATTTTTACATAGCGTGCTTAAGCTCGGCCCCGAAAAGGTGGTTTACATTTCGTGCAACCCGAAAACCCTTGCAAGGGATTTAAGAACGCTTATAAACGGCGGATATAAGGTAAAGAAAATTCAACCCGTCGATATGTTCCCGTTCACCGAGCATATAGAAACGGTTTGCTTGCTGAGCAAGCAGATTTAACGCAACTCCCGATTTCCCCATATAAAAACAAAAAAGCCTGCTTTGTCAAAAGTGGGCTTTTTTGCATATACACCGTGAATTTTACCTTTATTTTTTGTCAAAAATATTCTTATGGTAAAGACATAGAGGGCGGTTTTTGTATAATTGTTAAATTATTATCAAAAAAAGCTGTTTTTACTTGCAAATACGAAGTATTTGGAGTAAAATATTAGTTGTGCCAAAGGGCAATAAATTCATCTAAAAATATCTTATATAAAAAAGGAAGGTAAAAATCATGACAGCTATCAACAAGAAAACTGTAGATGACCTTAAGGTCAGCGGTAAAAGAGTTCTCGTTCGTTGCGACTTTAACGTTCCGCTTAAAGCCGGCGTTATCACCGACGAAAACCGTATTGTAGCCGCTCTCCCGACCATTAAAAAGCTTATTAACGACGGCGCAAAGGTTATCCTTTGTTCCCACCTCGGCAAGCCGAAGGGCGAGCCCAAGCCGGAGCTTTCTCTTGCTCCCGTAGCAAAGCGTCTTTCCGAGCTTCTCGGTAAAGAAGTTGTTTTCGCGGCTGACGACAACGTTGTTGGCGAAAACGCAAAGGCTGCTGTTGCCGCTATGAACGACGGCGACGTAGTTCTTCTCCAGAACACCCGTTACCGCGCAGAGGAAACCAAGAAGGTCGCCACGTTCAGCGAAGACGTCGGTTCCCTTGCCGAAATCTTTGTAAACGACGCTTTCGGCGCCGCTCACCGCGCACACTGCTCTACCGTTGGCTTAGTTGACTACGTTGACGAGGCTGCTGTTGGCTACCTTATCGGTAAAGAGCTTAAGTTCCTCGGTGGCGCAGTTGACGCTCCCGAACGTCCCTTCGTTTGCATCCTTGGCGGCGCAAAGGTTGCCGACAAGCTTCTTGTTATCGAAAACCTTCTTAACAAAGCCGATACTCTTATCATAGGCGGCGGCATGGCATACACCTTCCTTAAGTGCCAAGGCGCTCAGGTCGGCAAGTCTCTTGTAGACGACGAAAAGCTCGACTACTGCAAAGAAATGCTTGAAAAGGCTAAAGAAAAGGGCGTTGAAATTCTTCTTCCGGTTGACAACGTAGCCGCTAAGGAATTCCCGAACCCGATTGACGCCGAAATTGAAACCAAGGTATTCCCGGCGTTTGAAATCGAAAGCGACTGGGAGGGTCTTGATATCGGACCTAAGACGGCCGAAATCTATGCCGAAGCTGTTAAATCGGCTAAAACCGTTGTATGGAACGGCCCGATGGGCGTAAGCGAAAACCCCTGCCTTGCTAACGGTACTATTTCCGTTGCAAAGGCTCTTGCCGATACCGACGCTGTTACAATCATCGGCGGCGGTGACTCCGCTGCGGCCGTTAACAACCTCGGCTACGGCGATAAGATGAGCCACATTTCTACCGGTGGCGGCGCTTCTCTTGAATTCCTTGAGGGTAAAGAGCTTCCCGGTATCGCCGCAATGGACGATAAATAATAATTTATAAAAATTAAAAGTAAAGCATACCATAATCGGTATGCTTTACTACTGTAAATAAGACAAAAAGGAGAACATAAAAAATGAACAAAGCTACCCGTAAAGCCGTTATTGCCGGCAACTGGAAAATGAACAAAACTCCGGCCGAAACCACCGAAATCATTAACGCTATGAAACCCCTCGTAAAGGACGCCGACTGCTCGGTTGTGCTTTGCGTTCCTTATGTTGACATTCACGCCGCCCTTGAAGCCGCAAACGGCTCCAATATCGAAATCGGCGCCGAAAACTGCCATTGGGAAAAGTCGGGCGCATACACCGGCGAAATCAGCGCAGATATGCTCGTTGCTATGGGCGTTAAATACGTTATCACCGGCCACAGCGAACGCCGCCAGTATTTCGGCGAAACCGACATCACCGTAAACAAGCGCACTCTTGCCGCCGTAAACGCGGGACTTACCGCTATCGTTTGCGTTGGCGAAACCCTTGAACAGCGCGAGCAGGGCGTTACCGCCGAATTGGTTGCTATGCAGACCAAAATCGCCCTTGGCGGTATCGCAAAGGACCAGCTTGATAAAATCATCATCGCTTACGAGCCGGTTTGGGCTATCGGTACGGGCAAAACCGCTACCTCCGACCAGGCGGAAGAGGTTTGCGCTGTAATCCGCGCAACTATCGCCGAAATTTACGACAACGACGCGGCTGAAGCTCTTACCATCCAGTACGGCGGTTCCATGAACGCCGCTAACGCCGACGAGCTTGTTTCCAAGGTTAACGTTGACGGCGGACTTATCGGCGGCGCTTCCCTTAAGGCTGAGGATTTCTCTATCATCGTTAAGGCCGCAAGCAAGTAATTATTAAGGAATGAACAATATGAAAAAACCTGTTGTTTTAACAATAATGGACGGTTTCGGTATCAACAACGAAAAAAACGGCAACGCTATTGAAGCCGCCGCTACACCGAGACTTGACAAAATTTTTGACCAAAATCCTACCACCGCAATCGGTGCTTCGGGCATGGACGTCGGCTTGCCCGACGGTCAAATGGGTAACAGCGAGGTTGGCCATACCAACATCGGCGCCGGCCGCGTTGTGTATCAGGAGCTTACCCGAATTACAAAAGCCGCTAACGAGGGCGAGTTTGATAAAAACGACGCTTTTGTAAAGGCTATCGAAAACTGCAAAGCTAACGGCGGTGCGCTCCACCTTATGGGCCTTCTTTCCGACGGCGGCGTTCACAGCCATATTGAGCATCTTTACGGCTTGGTCGAAATGGCTAAGCGCGCAGGGCTTACCGAAATTTACGTTCACGCGTTGCTTGACGGACGTGACGTACCTCCCGCCTCCGCCGCTTCATTTATCGACGACTGTAACGCAAAGCTTGCCGAAATAGGTGTCGGCAAAATCGCCACCGTTATGGGCCGTTTTTACGGCATGGACCGCGATAACCGTTGGGACCGTGTAGGCAAGGCTTACGCCGCGCTTGTTTACGGCGAGGGTATTCATACCGCCGACGCAGCGGCCGCGGTTCGCGAATCCTACACCGTAAAGGACGAGGACGGCAAGTTCCTTACCGACGAGTTTGTTTTACCGACCGTAGTTGACGGCACAAAGAGAATTTCAAACGGCGACAGCGTAATTTTCTTTAATTTCCGTCCCGACCGCGCAAGAGAAATTACCCGTACCTTTGTTGACGATGCGTTTGACGGCTTTGAACGAAAGGGCGGCAAGCTTAACCTTTTCTATGTTTGCATGACCCAGTACGACGCTACTATGCCGAACGTTGAAGTTGCCTTTAAGCCGCAGTCGCTCGTTAATACCATGGGCGAATATCTTGCAAAGAACGGAAAGACTCAGCTTCGCATCGCCGAAACCGAGAAATACGCTCACGTAACCTTCTTCTTCAACGGCGGCAAGGAAACCCAGTTCGACGGCGAGGACAGAATTCTTGTCAATTCGCCGAAGGTTGCAACCTATGATATGCAACCCGAAATGAGCGCCGTTCCCGTATGCGACAAGGTTTGCGAGGCTATCGAAAGCGGAAAGTACGACGTTGTTATCCTTAACTTCGCCAACTGCGACATGGTCGGCCATACCGGCGTGTTCGAGGCGGCTGTTAAGGCGGTTGAAACGGTTGATACCTGCGTTGGCAGAGTTGCCGATTCGACCGTAAAGATGGGCGGCGTAATGCTTCTTACCGCCGACCACGGCAACGCCGACCGTATGCTTGACACCGACGGCACGCCCTTTACCGCGCATACAACCAACCCCGTTCCTTTCGCTGTAATCGGTATGGATTGCAAGCTCCGTGAAGGCGGCAAGCTTTGCGACATCGCACCGACCATGCTTAAAATTATGGGCATGGAAAAACCCGCCGAAATGGACGGCGAGTCAATAATCGTTGACTAATTAAATTGATATTCCGCCGAAACGGACGGAAAGTCAACTATCGTTGACCGACTAAATTTTTGATACAATAAAACGCCCGAGTGGATTTATTCCGCCCGGGCGTTATTTTTTGTTCTTATTTTAACAAAACTTGACTGTTCGTGCCGTAAAAAATGTCTTTGCGGCCGCTAATTTCCTTGCAAAAATCTTCAAACCAGGCCCACTCGTTGTTAATATCAAATTCGTAGGAGTGACCCCAAATGTAAAAAATCTTCGGCTCGGTCGGCTCAAGGCGCAAAAACTCCTCCGCAAGCCTTTCCATAGCGTCTTTTTCGCGGTGATATACCGTCGGATTAAAGCGGTAAAGGTTGTCCTGCAAATCGAAGTTGTAGGTTGACGTAATTGTACGGGAATAACGTACCCCCGTGTTGTTTTTAATAATTTCGGCAACGCGGTCGTTGTTGTTTACGCCGCCGCAGGGGTATGCCATGCCTTCAACCTTGTATCCGACAATTTCGGACAACGCCTTTCTGTCCTCCTCAACCTGACGGATAATTTCCTCGTCGGAAAGCTCGGGAAGGAGGGGATGGGTGAGGGTATGTACGGCAACCTCGTGGTTTTGGTAAATCTTTTTAACCTCGTCGGGGCGTGGCTTACAATGGGCAACCGTAACGTTGTCGCAATTAAGCGAAAAATGGGTGCCGAGCAGCCCCGAATTGATATTAAAGGTGCATTTAAGCCCGTATTTATCAAGAATTTCAATCAATCTTTGGTCTTGGGTAATTCCGTCGTCATAGCTAAAGGTGACCGCCTTCATTAATCCGTTAAACATGTTTTTTTCGCCCTTTCTTATTTTAAATGCTCCGCTATTTTTTTAAGATATGCCTTAAAATCCTCGCCGATTTCGGGGTGTCTTAACGCAACCTCAACCTGCGCTTTCATAAGCCCCAACTTGTTGCCCATGTCGTAGCGCTTGCCCGAAAATTC
>JBGVDX010000007.1:0-2014 GCA_045119575.1 Acutalibacteraceae bacterium | reverse complement strand
TTATTACCTGCAAACGTCTTATAAACGTGAATTAGACCGACCTTCTTAACCAATTTTCCATCAATATGCCACGCATCGTCCTGACTTTTAAATACATACCAACGAATAGCATATTCCTTGCTGTTCAAATCTTCGGCTTTTACGGCTACACCGTCCACCGACAGATACCCGGTTTGTGCATACTCAACCAATTCATCAAAAACAAATTCATCCGTCGGAAAGGCGCTCAACCAAACACCGTCTGTACGCTCTCCGTAAAGTGCACGAATCTCTTGGTCTGCGCCATAAGAATTGTCCGACGTGGTATCTGCAATTCCATAATTTCTTTGAAGCTGGGTCGTGCCGAGGGAGATGTCAACTCCGCCTACATAAGCTGCAAAAATTTGTTTAGTATATTTATTGGAATCCTGTCCGGTAATATTTCCCTCGGTATCAACCGCAACCGAGTCAAAACGGATAAAGAAGGTTGCTGTTTGCAAGGGACTATAATCCCAAACAGCAGTCAACTTTATGCTTGTCGTATTGTTAGAATACTGAACAAGCTCCTCCCATATCAGCTTGGTATTTGGTTGAAGAATGACATCGGTGGTGCCAACCCTCCATCCTTTAAACTGAATTACACGAGTCAGTCCCGTACTATTATTATTTACCGTTCCTTGCACCGATTGCTGAGAAACGTTGCGAACGGTTGCTTCCGAATTCTCGGTATATTCATCCCTATGCGTTGTTGTGGCGTACCCTGCAATCGTAGGAGTCGCACCAACCGTAACCCCGCTTACAACCGGGAAATCTACGTCATAATTGATATTAACATAAGTAGGCGGACCTAACGTTATTGCTTCGAACGTGGTCGTGGATGTTATTGTTACTGCCTCGCCGGAAGAATAGGTATTATTGCCGTCCGACCACTCGTAATTACCGGACGGAAGCGTTATGGTCGTACCCGAACGCACATAGTTCGTTACTGTGTTTCCATCGGGATAAACATATTTTACTGTATAAAACGCGAACGCCGTGCTGGTTGCAGACCCGCCTTCAGGTATCAACCTAACATGCCTTACACTTCTGATATTTGTGCTTGATTGTCTGTATGCTATTGTCGTTGTTACCGAATTCATTCCTATATTGCTTTTTGAATATCCGCTGTTTTGCGAAGTGGATACGGCAATATCAAATGAATTGTAAACAAAATTAGCATCAAGGGCGTTATTTACAAGATTTAAAATATCTGAGGTTGCGATTGTGCCGTTATATCGGGTGCTATTTTTTACAGATGTGAAAGGCAACGAGCCAATGCAGTTCCATTTTCCATCTAAGTAGATATAAAAATTCGCTGTATAGTTTGAAGTGACCGGTTCTTCACCAACGCTTAATGTAGTTGCTCCTGCGCCGCTCTGTATTTCATTGGTTGTTACGTCATCCAACTCTATGGTGTTTATGTTATTGATGTTCTCGTTAAACACTATATCCGGAAGCTCTTCTTCATGAGAAATCGTATTATTAAGCTCCGCTACCGTGTTTTGCGAAAAAGCAATCGGTTGAGCATCAACAATTTCTACTGCATTTATATTAGAATTAAAGGTAAGCGCCGATGACATGGTATCGGTTATAACATATTCAAGTGAACGGGCATCGCTATTCCCAAGCAGTGTCAATATTTTGTTAATATCGTTTTCCTTCAGCAGAACGATATAACAGTTACCGTCGTGAGTATGCGCAGGTTTTTCGCATATCAAAAAAACGCCGTCATAGCAACTATCCGTGTGTGTATGCTCCTGAATACCGCAACGAATTTGCTGTTCTAAAGCTACGGCAGGAGTGATATTAAGGCAGAACAACAAAACGCAAGCTGCGACACCGAGTACCGCCATGATTGCGACAAATATAATGCTTTTTATATTAAGCTTTTTGCACTCAAAAGCATTCATTGTTGTTCCACTCTCTACTTAAAAAATTTTAATCTATTAACCCAAACGGTTTTATCGAAAAAACCACCTTTCCAATCAGTCGGTCA
>JBGVDX010000006.1:0-2910 GCA_045119575.1 Acutalibacteraceae bacterium | reverse complement strand
AAATTGTGCAGTTTAATTATCTTATTATATTGTAAAATGCAACAAATGTCAATCAATTCAATCGTAATTTTACTGCATTTTTGACAAAATTTGATTTATTGGTCGATAAGCATTTCAAGAGTTGCCTTTTTTACCGCAACGGTGAAAAGCTGCATAGCCGTTTTAAGCTCGTCAACCGGCGGGAACGACGGCGCAATGCGAATGTTGCTGTCAAGCGGGTCGTCTCCGTAGGGGTAGGTTGCCCCTGCGCCCGTAAGCTCAAGCCCCGCTTCTTTGCAAAGCCCTACTACCCTTTTCGCGCAGCCCGGCAAGGTGTCGGCGCTTACGAAATAGCCGCCCTTCGGCTCGGTCCAGTTAAGGATACCTAATTCGCCAAGCTCGTTTTGGAGCGTTTTAACAACAACCTCAAACTTCGGCTTTAACGAAGCGGCGTGCTTTTTCATATGCTCACGCAAGGTCTCCAAGTCGGGGAACATTCTTGCGTGGCGGAGCTGGTTAAGCTTGTCGCCGCTTATGGTTTGTATGGTCATGCGCGACTTGATGAGGTCAAGATTATGCTTGCTTGCGGCAATGGCGGCAATTCCGCCGCCCGAAAATGTTATTTTTGACGTGCTTGCGAACATAACGGCAAGGTCGGGATTGCCCGCCTTTTCACATTCGTCAAGAATGCTCAACACCTTGTCGTCGTTGTCGGCGTCAAGGAAATGCATGGCATATGCGTTGTCCCACATGATACGGAAATCCTTTGCGGCGGGCTTCAAAGCGGCTATACGCTTTACAATTTCGTCGGAATAGGTTGTTCCCGTCGGGTTAGAGTATTTCGGAACGCACCACATACCCTTTACGTTCGGGTCTTTTACAAGGCGCTCAACCTCTTCCATATCGGGGCCGTCGGAAAGCATGGCAACGGGGAGCATTTTTATACCGAAATATTCGCAAATCGCAAAATGGCGGTCGTAACCGGGCGTAACGCAAATAAATTTAACCTCGCCCTGCTTAATCCAAGCGTCGCCGTCGAAGCCGGAGAACATTCCCTGAGCCATGAAGTCAAACATGAGGTTTAGCGACGAGTTTCCGCCGACTATAACATTTTCGACGGGTACGCCGAGCATGCCCGAAAAGAGGGTTTTCGATTCGTCAAGCCCGTCAAGTCCGCCGTAGTTACGGCAATCGACCTTATTTTCGCTGTAAACGTCGTTTTTATTGCCGACTATGGTAAGCAGCTCGGACGAAAGGTCAAGCTGCTCGGGGGCGGGCTTGCCTCTCGCCATGTTGAGGGATAATCCCTTTGCGACAAACGCGTTATATTCTTTATCGACCGCGTTAAGCTCGGCTTTTAGCTCGTCGGCAGTCATTTGTAAGTATTCTTTCAAGTCGGAACCTTCCTTTACGCATTAATAAATTTAATTTTAACCCAAATCCGCCTCTATTTCAATGATTTTTTTACATACACCTATAATAAATATAAATAATATATATAAATTAACCTGTGCTTACTTGACATATTGTGGATTTTGTATTATCATGTAACATGATATGGTGGATTTTTATATTAGGTGTATATTTGGCTAATACATTTAATATTACATATCCGGGTTATTCTCGCATACCCGTTTTTCATGAAATGCGATTATTTATATAAAAGGAGGTGCTCGTATTGACGACACCAGTTGTTATCGCTATTGCTGCCGCAGCTGCTGTGGTGTTCGGTATATTAGGTTTTGTAATCGGCTCGGTTATTAAACGCAAAACCGACGAAGGAATTGTCATTTCCGCGAAGGAACAAGCTAAAAATATCATAAACGACGCCATGAAAACGGCAGAAGCAAAGAAAAAAGAAGCGGTGTTAGAAGCTAAAGACGAGGTTTATAAGCTCCGTTCGGAGGCTGACCGTGAAATCCGCGAACGCAGAAACGAAGTTCAGCGTCAGGAACGCCGCATTGTACAAAAAGAAGAAACTCTCGACAAGAAAATAGAGAATTTAGAAGCAAAAGAAGAAAAGCTTGCCGAAAAAAGCAAGGAAATCGACAAGAGCATGGAAGAAGTTGCCCAGCTCAAAAAGAGCCAGATGGACGTACTCGAAAGAATTTCGGGATTCAGCATCCAACAGGCGAAGGATTTCCTCCTCAAATCGCTTGAGGACGAGCTTACCCACGAAAAGGCTCTCAAAATCTCTATTTACGAGCAGCAGCTCAAGGATGAATCGGACAGGCTCGCATCCAACATTATTTCCGGCGCTATCCAGCGTTGCGCCGCCGACCATTCGTCGGAAGCCACTATTTCCGTAGTCGGCCTGCCAAACGACGAAATGAAGGGACGCATTATCGGACGCGAGGGACGTAATATCCGCGCCCTCGAAACCCTTACCGGCGTCGATTTAATTATCGACGACACACCCGAAGCAATCACACTTTCAAGCTTCGACCCGATTCGCCGCGAGGTGGCAAGGGTTGCGCTTGAAAAGCTTATTCTCGACGGCCGTATTCACCCCGCCCGTATTGAGGAAACGGTTGAAAAGGCTCGCAAGGAAATCGACCGCACAATTAAGCAAGAGGGCGAAAACGCCGTTCTGGACGCGGGAGTACGTAACCTTAATCCCGAGCTTGTTTCCTTGCTCGGACGTCTCCGCTACCGTACCAGCTACGGCCAAAACGTGCTTAACCACTCGCTTGAGGTTGCCCATTTATCGGGACTTATGGCGGCTGAGCTTGGCGAAAACGTTGCCCTTGCAAAGCGCGCCGGTTTACTTCACGATATCGGTAAAGCCCTTGACCATGAGCACGAGGGTACGCATATCCAGCTTGGCGTCGAGGTTGCGAAAAAGCATAACGAAAACGAAATTGTTATCAACGCAATCCACGCTCACCACGGCGACGTTGAGCCGAAATCGGCTATCGCCTGCATTGTTCA
>JBGVDX010000005.1:0-2599 GCA_045119575.1 Acutalibacteraceae bacterium | reverse complement strand
CGCCGTAAAGAAAACGCGGATTGTGAACGACTGAATTAAAAAACTCGTCGTTCTCGCACATGTTAGTAAGATTACATCTGCCCTTTCCGGTTATAAGCAGCTTTCTTGCAGGGCGGTTATTTTTTTCAATAACTGTAACGGTATGTCCGTTTTCGGCGGCAGTACCGGCAGCCATAAGTCCCGAAGCGCCGCCGCCGATTACAACAACATTCATAAATTCCTCTTATCAGAGCATTTCATAAAGCTCGTCTTGAGTAATAATTCTCACGCCGAGATTTTGCGCCTTAAGAAGCTTGCTTCCCGCGCTTTCTCCCGCTAATAGGAAATCGGTATTTCCGGAAACGGAGGAGGCAACTCTGCCGCCGTTTCTTTCGATAATTTCGCCCGCCTCTTCCCGTGATAACGAAGGTAACTTGCCCGTAATAGCGAAGGTGTAGCCGCTCAAAGCAGTACCTTTGTTCACGGTATGCTCAGAGGTTGATACGCCGTAGCTTTTTAGCCTTTCAATGTAATCCTTTGTTTGCGGAAGCGAAAAATATTCTATAACAGAACGGGACATAATCTCGCCGAAGCCGTCGATAGAATTTATTTCGTTAAAATCGGCTTTCATTATAGCGTCAATGCTGCCGAATTTTTCAGCCAATAATTTTGCTGCTCTTTTGCCTATGTGGCGAATGCCGAAAGCAAAAATAAGGCGATAAAGCTCGTTTTTCTTTGATGCTTCAATTGCGTTGATAATATTATTAGCCGAGCGTTCACCAAGACGGTCAAGCGACGCAATTTGCTCAGCGGTAATCATGTAAATATCAGCAGGGGTTGTAATAAGCTCCGCAGAGGCAAGCTGGTCAATTACTGCGGCGCCAAGACCTTCGATATCCATAGCGTCACGGGAAACAAAATGAATCAGATGACGTCTAATCTGAGCCGGACAGTTCGTATTGGTGCATTTTAGGGCCGATTCGTCCTCATCACGAAAAACTTTTGCTCCGCAGGAAGGACAAACCGACGGCATTGAATACGGTACAGAATAATCGTCATGTTTAACCGACGCAACTACCTCGGGAATAATGTCTCCCGCTTTACGCACGACGATAGTATCTCTTATTCTTATATCCTTATCCGCAATAAAATCGGCGTTGTGAAGAACAGCTCGTGAAACCTGAGTTCCAGCTAACATAATCGGGTCAAAAACAGCCGTAGGCGTTAAGACACCCGTTCTGCCAACGTTAATTTCGATTTCGCGAAGAATCGTTTCCTTTTCTTCGGGCGGGTATTTATAAGCAATAGCCCATTTCGGGAATTTTGACGTGCTTCCCATAAGCTTTCTGTCATTAAGATTGTTAACCTTAATTACGGCACCGTCGATATCAAAAGGTAAACTGCCTCTTACTCCGCCTATGCGTTCAATTTCTTCAATAGCCTCGTCAATATTGGCGCATTTTTTGTAAAACGGCAACGTTTTAAGCCCGAGCGTTCTAATATAATCAAGCGATTCAATATGGTTTTTGATTTCTTTTCCTTCGATACGTTGGATATTAAAAAGGAAGATGTCCAAATCTCTTGAAGCGGTAATTTTCGGATCTTTTTGACGCAGTGCACCTGCGGCAGCGTTTCTCGGATTTTTAGCAGGTTGTTCGTCCATATCCTCTTGACGAGCGACAAGTCGCAAAAAACTATCGTGCGACATATACACCTCGCCTCTCACTTCAAGAAAATCGGGTGCATTATCCATATGAAGAGGAATTGAGCGAATAGTGCGTAAATTAGACGTAACGTTTTCGCCGACCGAGCCGTCGCCTCTTGTTGAGCCGCGAACAAGCTCGCCCTTCTCATATTCAAGAGATACCGATAATCCGTCAATTTTCGGTTCAACGGAGTATTCAACCTCTCCCAAGCGGTCACGAACTCTGCGGTCAAATTCACGCAATTCATCGAAGCTGAAAGCGTCCTGCAAGCTTTCCATGGCAACCTCGTGAACTACGGATTCGAATTTGCCCGAAGCTTTACCGCCTACGCGCTGTGTCGGCGACGACGGAATAACCAAAACGGGAAATTCAGTTTCAAGACCGATAAGCTCATTCATGAGGACATCATAGTCATAGTCGGAGATCTCAGGAGAATCTTCAACATAATATTTATAATTATGGTATTCAAGTAACTTTCTTAATTCTCTTACCCTTAACTGAGCTGAATGAAAATCCAATTTAAACACCTACTTTTTTATATCTAATCTATTATATCACATCATTCTTATTTTTTCATCATTTTTTTAATTATTTTTATTAAAATCCACATAAGCCTCGGGAACGGCTCCTACAATAACCGTTTCGGCTATACAGCATTCACATTCTACCGTATCGGTAAGGTTTTTTCCGAACTCATATACATAAATGTTTACCGAAACATTAACAAGAATTCTGTGACAGGTTTGGTTAATCCCCGCCGATTTAAACTCGCTTATAATATCGGTTACGGCACAGCCGCCGAACTGAACCTCAACGTCTAATTTAGGGCCCATTCCGGATAAATAATCATTACCCGTAAATGTACCTATCGGTATTGCTATCGTTGTTATCGCGTATTCCGAAAGATAGCCGTT
>JBGVDX010000004.1:0-4905 GCA_045119575.1 Acutalibacteraceae bacterium | reverse complement strand
TGGGCATTCCCTGCTCCGAAAAACGGCGCTCATATTCTGTTACTATGTTATCCTCAAAACTACTGTTGTGCAAATCAAAGGAAACGTTTTTAAGAGCATAGCCGAAAGAGGTTAGCTGCTCCACCGAGTACTCAAAAAAATGCATATTGTCGGTTTTTTGGTGTATTTCGGCGCCGTCGACAAGCAGTTCATCGTAAATTTTAAGAAAACGATGATTTGTCAGACGATGAATAGCATAACTCGGTTTCGGGAACGGGCAGGAAAAGTTAAGATAAAGCCGTGTTACAGTATACGGTTTTATAAGACGCGGTAAATATTCGGCGCTTGTTTTTATAAACAAAACGTTTTTAAGTCCCATTTCTCTGGCCTTTTCACAGGCGAGAACAACCACATTCGCCGCCTTTTCAACCGCAACAAAGTTAAGCTCAGGATGACGCTTTGCCATTTCGCAGACAAACTGTCCCTTGCCGCAACCGACCTCTAATTCGACGGGGTTTCCGTTACCGAAATATTCGGCAAAATCTATGTATCTTACGTCCTTTACGTCGTCGAAATTTCTTTCTTCGGTTAAATATTCAAAAAGATTGTCCTTGCAATCGGCAAGCCGCTCGTCAAGGTACTTCTTTTTTCTAATTCTCATAAAATATCAATCAATCCAAATTTAAAAAATCTTTACGGTATTTTACGCCGAACGCCTCGGCAAGCTCAACCATTTCGCTGTCTTTAATTGTGTTAACTCTGGGTCTGTTGCAGGTAAGCATATAAATTTGGGCCGCTTTTTCAACCGTTTCGATAAGACCAAAGGTTTCGTCCATATCTTTACCTGCGCCGTAGATTCCGTGCATTCCCCAAATTACAAGGCGGAACTCCTTCATCTTTTCGGCAGTTGCTTCGCCGATAGTATTGTTACCGCAAAGCATCCACGGAAGAACACCTACACCGTCGGGGAAAACAACGATACATTCGGTGCACATTTCCCAAAGAGTATGGGTGATTTTCTTTTCGTCAAGCTCGTGAACATAGTTCATAGCGAGGGTATTTGTCGGGTGGGAATGAATTACAACGCGGTTTTCAGGGTCAACCGAAAGACGCGCCATATGGCTCATAAGGTGGGCAGGAAGCTCGGAAGTGAATTTGCCGCCGTCTTTATATCCCCAAAGAAGCTCAGCCGTAGTGCCGTCGGCGGCAATACGGATAATACCGAGGTTGGTTTCGGGATCTTTTTCTACATTTTTAAAGTACTTGCCGGTACCGGTTACGATAAAGATTTTTCCGACAAGGCTCATAGCGGTAAAGCCGATAGGAATAGTTCTTATAACATTATTAAGGTCAAGATATTCGGCAACCAAAGCTTCATCAAGCATATAGCTGATGTTTCCGCCGTTGCGTTCGTCCCAACCGAGACGGTACATGTTAGCAGTGGTGTCCATCATTTCACGGACAAAGGGCGCAGTAAAAATATCCTTCATTTTTTAACCTCCGAATTATAAATAGAAAAGCTCCGAGTCTTGAAACTTGGAGCTTTTCTGGTGCTGGTGACCGGACTTGAACCGGTACGGTGTTGCCACCGAGGGATTTTAAGTCCCTTGCGTCTGCCGATTTCGCCACACCAGCAAGTCACTAATACATTATACTCACAACCAATTTGAGTGTCAAGTAAAAGCTTACATATTTTTATCAATTAATGCGGCTAAATGCACTCTATCCCACAGTAAAACACGGTTTGCCTTCGCGAGGTCGACGGCAAAATCGGTAAAATAGCTGTTGGTTACAACCACGCCGACGTGACAACCGTAAAATTCCCTTGCGGCGACGATTTCCTGAACAGGGGTGTTGCCAAGCCTTGTTGAGTAAACCTTACACTGAACGGCAAAGCGAACCCCGTCACGTTCCATTATTATATCGGCGCCTTGGTCATGCGACGAGCCGGTGACGGTAACGTTTTCGTAGCCGAGTTCTTCAAAAAGCTCGGCGGCATATTGTTCAAATTCAAGCCCCGTCATTTCGTCAATTTCGGCAAGCTCATCGGCGACGGTTTCGTTAAAACGTTTGGCTGACTTTTTACGGCGTAAAAACGCAACAAGCGTACAAATAACGCTCGCCAGCAAAAGAGCTCCGCCGATAATATATCCTATATTAAAAGAGTATATCACGGCGCACGTTATGGCGACAGCCGCTCCGATAATAAAGGTTATTATCAACATTATAAGCATTTTTACGCCTCCCTTTTCCTTGTAAAACGGGGCCGTATAAAACAGCCCCGCAAAAACAATTATTTTCTTATACCGAACGAAACAACCTCTACCATTTCTTCTTCATACTTAAAGGTAATATCGTATTCGCCCTTACTAATCCATAAATCACGGGTGAATTTAACTTCCTTGCCTCCTGTACCGTTGATAGCGAAGGTAAGGCGACATTCGTCGTTAAAGAATACACGGACATTCATTTGAGCAAGCGCAGGCGCGTCCGATTTAAGAACGGCGCTGACCATGTAGTTGCCCTTTTCTTCAACAGAAGCATGGAACGACGATTCAAGGTTAATGTCCTCGGCGATAAGTACGGGTTTTCTTCCCTCTTCGCTTAATATCAGCTTTTCAAGGTCGATACCGCCGGTTTTTAAAAATCTTTCGAACGACCGACAATTCATGAGATAGTTAAGCATATGCTTAACGCAGCGTTGTAACTCGCCACGGGTAAGGTTGCCGTTTTCAAGCGATTCATGGAGGTTATCGGTACGAGCCTCGGCGTCACCGGTAACCATGAAAATATCATTCTGCGCTCTGAGCATAGCCTTAATGTTTTCAGGCGACGACTTTTCACCGTCGTCGTTCATTACAGCCCACCAGTCGGTCATTACAAAACCGTCAAAGCCCCACTCGTTACGCAAAAGCTGGGTGTTAAGGTCATAGTTACTTGCCGCCCAAATACCGTTAATCGGGTTATAAGAGGTCATAATTGAGCGAATAGGACTTTCTTTAACGGCGATTTGGAAAGCCTTGGTGTAAATTTCGCGCATAGCACGCTCGGAAACGATTGAATCAGTCGAATGACGGCAGGTTTCCTGATTATTAGCGGCATAATGCTTGATTACCGATGTATTTCCGCTGACAGAAATGCCTCGGCAAATGGCGGCGGCCATTTTACCGGTGAGAAGCGGGTCTTCCGAAAAGTATTCAAAATTTCTGCCGTTCAAGGGGTGACGGTGAATGTTAATTCCGGGGCCGAGCAAGCAGTCAACCTCATAAGCCTGAAGCTCAACGCCCTCGTAAACGAACATTTCCTCTACCAAATCGGGGTCGAAGGTACAAGCGATAAGCGTACCGTTCGGCATTGAAGTAGCTTCCTGTCCTCCGTCAAGACGAATTCCGCTGGGGCCGTCGGAGCCGCAGGCAATCGGCACACCGAAAGCCTTAAGCGACAAGTTAAGTCCACCGAAGGCACAGCAAGTTCCCTGAGTTGCCTTAGGACTGCCTAAGCCTTCGCCGTAAACAAGCACCTTGAGGTCGTTGTTGTTAAGTTGGGCAACAAATTCGTCCATAGTGCATTTGCCGTTTTTAACGTCGATAAGCTTATAGCCCTTATCGCCGGTATAATCAACGCCGTCGCAACGGGCGGATAAAATCCTCTCTTCAAGGTCATAATCACGGGTAGGAACCGGCTCGGTAGTCATTTTATATGTACCGTCGGCGTTACATTCCGGCTTCATGCGGTCAAACGCCACAACCGGCATTACGGCGGGTATACACTGCTCCGCTACGGTATCCTCGGCTACATCATAAGTAAATTTATGTTCAGCACAGCGAACGCAGGTGCCGATATAAATTTTATATTCGCCTTTTTGGAGGACGTATGCGGCACGGTATCCGCTAACGCCGCTGTCGTCGTATGACGCCATTTTATTAACGGGGAAAGTAAGGGTTACGGTTTCGCTTTCGCCCGATTTAATAACACCCGTTTTCTTAAAAGCGGCAAGCTGACGCAAGGGATTGCCGAGTTTGCCCTGCGGTGCTTCATAATAAAGCTGGACAACCTCTTTACCGTCAAAGCTACCGGTATTTTTAACGGTAACGGTAGCGGTAATATCGCCGTCATTCACCGAAACAGAATCGGTTGTAAGTTCAAAGGTTGTATACGAAAGTCCGAAACCGAAAGGATATTTAACCTCGTCCTTTGCGACCGTTTCAAAGTAACGGTAGCCTACATAAATATCTTCGGCATATTTATTGCAAATTTTGTCGCCGAAGTTGGCGTTCGACGGGTACTGAGTTATATCCTTGACAATAGTATCGGAAAGCTTACCCGACGGGTTAACATCTCCGCAAAGGATATCGGCGGCGGCATTTCCGCCTTCCATTCCGCCCTGCCATACGTAAAGCAAAGCGTCAATATTGTATTCATCGACAAATTTAACGTCGATTACGTTACCGACATTAAGTACAACGGCAACCTTATCAAAAGCGGAGGAAACCTTTTTTACCATGTCAAGCTCGGCTTTTGTAAGAAAATATCCGCCCTCGCCCGCAAAGTTATCTTGGTCCTCACCGGCGGTACGTCCGATAATGATAATCGCTTTATCCGATTCGGCGGCGGCGGTATTTACGGTCTCGTCGTCAAGCGGCATTTCTTTTTGACACCAAGGCTCCTGCGCCCAGCCGGCGCCCATTTCAAACGGATTTTCCTTTACCCATTCGGCGTAAACAGCGGCAAGCTTTTCGTTAACCTCGACCTTTTCGTTTGCACGAAGTCCGTCCAAAATATTGGTTACATAAGGAGCGTTAACAAGGCCGCCCGAACCGGTACCGCTTTTGTAATAATTAAGTTGGATTCGGCCGAAAACCGAGATTTTTTCACCCTTATTAAACGGCAAAACGTTGTTATTATTTTTAAGCAAAACGCAACCGT
>JBGVDX010000003.1:0-1868 GCA_045119575.1 Acutalibacteraceae bacterium | reverse complement strand
TTACCGGTTGTATCGTTTACAACAAGGTTAACCTTTTGCTTCTGGTAGTAGAAAGCGCCGCCGTCCTGAGACTGCTGTACAAGCTGGTCAATGATATCCTGGGTCGGCCAGAAAACATAGAAGTGGGCAAGCTCATACTCGGTACCGCCGATGTTGGTAACAATGCGGTATTCGCCGGGTTTAGTAAACTCGTAGTCACCGTGTCCATAGCCTACCTGCATCTTGTGTTCAACGCCCTCGGCCTTAAGGTAAACGTCGTTAATCTGAACGTCTGAACCGGTCGGTGAGCTAAATCTGTAGTCTCTCCACCAGTGTGTGTTCTGGAGTTTGTCGCCTACAAAGATGCTTGCAAATTCTTGGCCGTCAATCTTTACAGTGCCGGTTTCGAAATTAACAAGGTTAGAGGGCTTGGCATCAGTGGTTTCATAATCGTCAGTGTTGCCGCCTCTTGTAGATATTTTAATTGTTCTCGGAGAATAGTTAACCGACGGATCCTGCGTGCCAAAGCTAATTTTGGGGAGTGTAACCGATACGCCCTCGCTCTTAGCGCCGGCAGGTTTATCACCGGTTGCTGCAACGCGCTGATATACAGTATATTTTGTACTCGGAGTGAGGTTTGTGAAAACGTTGCTCGACTGCCATGTTGCACCGTCAATGCTGTATTCATGTCCCTCTACCGGGGTAACGGTAATGGACTTATTGGTAAAGTCGGCAATTACCGGCTTATCAGCAGGGAAATAAAGAGGATCGGCGTCAACAACGGTAAACTTGCTTATAAGCAAAGTTTTGGTACCGATGTTTGATCCGTTTTGGACGGTGTTTTCAAGCTCGCAAATAATTTCGTAATTACCGGCGGCAAGAGTTACGTTGCCCTCACCTCTACCAACCGCTACACGCGCATTAGAGTTAGTAGTAGTATTCTTGATGTTAAGCCAGTAAATGTTACCGGAGGTGTATTGAACATCGGTGCCGGTATAGGTCCAACGGCCGTTATAGTCTTTCCACCAACCGCCCTGGTTGTTTTTCAGAGTGTCACCTGTAAAAAACAAGGTGGTGTCATAAGATATTGCTTCGCCGTAAGCAAGCTCAAAACTACCAATTTTGAAATTAATAGTTTTCGGTGTATAAACACCGTTTTCGTCAAGCTTACCCGGTGTTGCCGCGCTTGCAAAGCTCATTGCAACAGCAACCATGGTAATAAGCAAGCAGAGTGCCGCTAATACCGGAAGTACTCTCTTCTCCAAGATTTTTCTCATAGCATTTGCTCCTTTTTATTGACGGCGGGCTTTACACGCCGCCTATAAATAATATGTAAGAACCCAAAACAGCCCCCTCTAATGGGCATACTATTCAGGCATACTACACATAATAAATTATACATATTTAGCCAGCACAAGTCAATAATAAAAATGATTTTTTTTAGTTTTATGTAAATTACCGAAAAAACGCATTACTTTTTGATATTTTAAGCAATTTACTATTCACGAGAGGATAATTTTACCAATGAAAAAGGCTCATAAAAAGTGGCTTTCCTATCTTGGCTCGGTCGGAGTTGGAATCGTTAACGGATTGCTTGGCGCAGGCGGAGGAATGTTGGCGGTGCCGCTGCTGAAAAGCTCGGGAATTGAGCAAAAAAAGGCACACGCAAGCTCGATTGCGCTTATTTTTCCGCTTTGTATTTTCAGCGCAGCGCTTTACCTTATAAAAGGCAGGGTTACGCTCGCCGATTCGTTCGGATATATGCCTGCGGGCGCGGTAGGCGCCGTAATCGGTGCATGGCTGCTCGGAAAAATAAGCAACAAGTGGCTGAAACGGATTTTTGCGTTGTTCATGATTTGGGCAGGAGTAAGGATGTGGATGAAATGAGC
>JBGVDX010000002.1:0-4757 GCA_045119575.1 Acutalibacteraceae bacterium | reverse complement strand
TAAAAAAGAAATAAAAGAATCTAATCTTAAAGTATATGTAAGATATAATGAAGGTGGTTTTAGTTATATAGACTTTGACTTAAATCTTAGTCATATATTTTTATCAAATATAAATATAAATTTTGATTTAAGAGAAATATTATATTACTACGATAACTATGATAGTATAGAGCATTTACACATTATTCATTTAAACAATGGTGTTATAAAATTTGAATACCATAATAAACTTGATGAAACTATTGTAAAATAGATGTATAAATTATAGGAGTGGTACTATGCAACTAAAATATAAAAGAGTACTTATAAAAGTAAGCGGCGAAGCCATGGCGGGAGAACAGCGTTTCGGACTTGATTTCGATACCGTTCTTAACGTTTGCAAAAGTATAAAGGAATGTGTTAATTTAGGAGCCGAAGTTGCTGTCGTTGTCGGCGGCGGAAACTTTTGGCGCGGAAGATCAAGCGGTAAAATGGACCGTACACGTGCCGACCATATGGGCATGCTTGCTACCGTAATTAACGCTTTGGCGCTTGGTGACGCCCTTGAACAGCTTGAGGTTCCTGTTAGAGTTCAAACGGCTATTTCTATGCAGCAAATTGCCGAACCGTACATTAGAAATAAAGCCGTAAGACACCTTGAAAAGGGCAGAGTAGTAGTTTTCGGTTGCGGTACCGGAAACCCGTTTTTCTCAACCGATACAGCCGCCGCCTTACGCGCCGCTGAAATCGACGCAGACATTATTTTCAAGGCGACAAACGTTGACGGTGTATACGACAGCGACCCGAAACTTAACCCCGATTGTAAAAAATACGATGAACTCCACTATATTGACGTTCTCAATCAAGGCCTTCACGTTATGGACAGTACCGCTGCCTCGCTTTGTATGGACAACGATATTCCGATACTTGTATTTAACCTTGACGATCCGAATAATATTGTTCGCGCAATTTGCGGCGAAACAATCGGAACCATTGTAAAATAAATTTAAAGGAGAATTATTATGAATCAACTGTTTAATACCGCTGAAGAAAAAATGAACAAAACCGTTGCCGCTCTTGAAAAGGAGTACGGCTCAATCCGCGCAGGAAGAGCTAACCCTGCCATTTTAGACCGAGTAACCGTTGACTATTACGGCACACCTACACCGATTATTCAGATGGCGGCAGTTTCGGTACCTGAAGCCCGTATGCTCCAAATTCAGCCGTGGGACGCTTCCACACTGAAGGACATTGAAAAAGCAATTCTTGCTTCCGATATCGGTATTACTCCGGCTAATGACGGTAAAATTATTCGAATCAGTTTCCCGGCGCTTACCGAAGAACGTCGTAAAGAACTCGTTAAGGACATCAACAAGATGGCCGAAGATTCAAAGGTTGCTATCCGTTCTATCCGCCGTGATATCATTGATAAGCTTAAAGCTATGAAGAAAAACAACGAAATTACCGAAGATGACGTCAAGAAGGGCGAAACCGATGCTCAAAAGCTGACCGATAAGTTCGTTAAGAAGCTTGATGAAGTAGCGGCTGCAAAAGAAAAGGAAGTTATGTCTCTGTAATTTTCCGAGAAAACTTATTAAAAGGGACTGTTTTTTACAGTCCTTTTTATTAAATGGCGGTGTATATATGTTATTTAAAAAGAGAAATAAGTTACCCGAAAATTTACCTGAACACATTGCGATAATTATGGACGGAAACGGCCGTTGGGCTAAAAAAAGGGGTTTGCCTCGTACTTCGGGACATTCTGCGGGCGCAAAAACCTTTCAAAACATAGCCCGATATTGCAACAAAATCGGCATAAAATATCTTACTGTATATGCTTTCAGTACCGAAAATTGGAAACGCCCGAAGGACGAGGTGGACGCAATTATGAAATTGCTCCACGATTACCTTGTTGACAGCGTCAACTTTAAGGATGAGAACATAAGGGTAAGATTTTTGGGCGATTTATCCCGTCTTTCCGATGAGTTAAACGGACTTATTGCCGACGCAGAAAATAATTCAAAGAACGCAACGGGACTAAACCTAAATGTTGCGCTTAATTACGGCGGCCGCGACGAAATTGTAAACGCGGTGAGAAAGCTTGCCGCAAAGGGCGCCGATTTAACAGCCTTAACCGAACAGGAATTGTCGGATAACCTCTATACATCGGGCATGCCTGACCCCGATTTGATTATCAGACCGAGCGGCGAATATCGCCTTTCTAATTATCTCATATGGCAATCGGCTTATGCGGAATATTGGTTTACCGATACGCTTTGGCCCGATTTTAGCGAAAAAGATATTGATAAAGCCATAATCTCGTTTGCTTCACGTGACAGAAGGTACGGCGGAACAAAATAAAGGAGTGTATAAAAATGAAAACCCGTATAATTTCCGGTGCAGTTGGAGTTGTGTTGCTCATAATTACTCTTATTTTCAGAGCAACATTATTTCTCGATATCGTAATGGGGCTTATTGCCCTTATTGCGGCGTACGAAATACTGAATACCACAAGAACAATTAAGGCAATACCGTTTGCCGTAATTTCGGCGCTGTACATGGCGTTATCCATGTTTACTGTGCGTGGGTATATCGGAATATCCTTTACGGTAATCACTGTAATATACACTATTCTTTTCTGTGCTTGCGTGCTTATTGAATACGAAAAAACAAATATGCTTTCCATGTTTGCGGCTTACGTAATGGTTTTCTTCGTAAGTTTTGGATTTAGCAGCATTATTTCAATTTTAGACGCAAAGTTCGGAATGTTCTATTTTATCATAATTGCCTTTTGTGCATGGGGCTCCGACACCGGCGCTTACTTTGTCGGTAGCGCTATAGGCAAGCACAAGCTTGCTCCCGTGCTTAGTCCCAAGAAAACCGTTGAAGGCTTAGTCGGAGGAGCAGTTCTTAATCTTCTTCTTTGCGTTATTTTCGCCCTTATTTACTGCGTTGCGGTAAAGGACGTTGAAAAGGTTAACATTCTCGCGCTTGTTCCCGTTGCAATAATCGGCTCGCTTGTAAGCGTTGTGGGCGACATATTTGCGTCAGCGATTAAGCGTTTTTACAAGATAAAGGATTACGGAAAAATCATGCCGGGACACGGCGGCGTTTTGGACCGTTTCGACAGTATGCTCATGGTAACGGCATACATGTGGATGATTATGCAACTTTTCTCGTTGGTGAAATAGGCCATGGTTAAATCAATAACATTATTAGGCTCAACCGGCTCAATCGGCACTCAAACGCTTGATATTTGCCGTAAATACGATATAACGGTAAACGTTCTTACCGCTAATAAAAATATTACCTTGCTTGAAAAGCAGGTTAGGAAATTTAATCCTGAGCTTGTTTGTGTATATGATGAGGCATATGCCGAAAAGTTTAAAACCGCCGTCTCCGATTTAGATGTAAAAATTGTTTCGGGAGTTGACGGTTTATGCGAAGCTGCCGTTTTTGAAAAATCGGATATTGTGGTTACCGCTGTTGTTGGCATGGTAGGGCTTAAACCTACTCTAGCCGCGATTAATGCGGGTAAAGATATTGCCCTTGCCAACAAAGAGACGCTTGTTGCGGGCGGCGACCTTGTCATGCCCGCCGCTAAAAGAAACGGAGTTAAAATTTTACCCGTTGACAGCGAACATTCGGCTATTTTTCAATCGCTTAATGCGGCACCACCGTCCCGAAAAATAAACAAAATTATATTAACCGCTTCAGGTGGCCCGTTTTTCGGATATACTAAGGATATGCTTGAAAAGGTCAGTGTCGCCGACGCATTAAAACACCCGAATTGGACAATGGGACAAAAAATAACCATTGACTCTGCTACAATGATGAACAAGGGACTTGAGGTTATCGAGGCGTGCCATCTTTTTAACGTAACGCCCGACGAAATAGAGGTTATTGTTCAACGCGAAAGCCTTTTACATTCAGCCGTTGAATTTGTTGACGGCGCTATAATCGGTCAAATCGGTACGGCCGATATGCATATCCCGATTCAATATGCGTTGACATATCCGGAACGCTTTGAAACCTCGGAAAAGAGGCTCAGCCTTACCGAGGCTGGCAAAATGACCTTTTATAAGCCCGATTTTGAAACGTTTCAGTGCCTTTCAACCTGCATAAGCGCTATAAAAGACGGGGGATTAAAGCCCGCCGCCGCAAACGGAGCAAATGAAGCGGCAGTTGCGCTGTTTTTGGAACGGAAAATAAGCTTTCTTCAAATCGGAGAACTTGTAAAAGCCGCTACCAATAATCAGCCTGTTGGAAAAATCACATCGGTTGAGGATATTTATGACGCTGACAGAGCGGCACGTGAATTTGTTTATTCTAATATTTAATTGAGGTTTTCTTATGTCTGCTGTGTGGAATACTGTTTGGCCGATTTTATTGGCAATATTTATGTTTGTCGTAATTATCGTGATACACGAGTTCGGCCATTTTATTTCAGCAAAGTTAAACGGAGTTCGTGTTAACGAGTTTTCAATCGGTTTCGGCCCAAAAATTATATCAAAGCAAGGGAAAGAAACGCTTTATTCGATACGAGCTGTTCCTTTCGGAGGCTACTGCGCTATGGAAGGCGAGGACGAGGAAAGCTCCGACATTAAGGCGTTCAGTAACAAAAAAGCGTGGCGCAGGTTTATTATTGTTGCAGCCGGCGCCGTTTTTAATCTTATTTTGGGATTTATTCTTGCAATCATTCGTGTGGCACATGACCGAAATGAAGAAAAAAGCAGGATGATTAAGATATTAAATGGTATTGCAAAGGTTTATCTTAC
>JBGVDX010000001.1:0-14725 GCA_045119575.1 Acutalibacteraceae bacterium | reverse complement strand
TCGAAAGTTATACCGACCGTTTCGGCGACATGTAATTTTAGGGATTAATCTTTTTTTGGAAAGCAAAATTTAATGCGGTAATATTTTCTTTTGTGAGGCTATTTGAAATGAAAAAGGTGTTGATAGTGCTTAACCCGTGCGCCGGCGTTAAGCGAGCTAACAAGTACATGACCGACATTATTTCTCTTTTTTGCGACAACGGATATATTTGCACCGTGCAAACCACCAAACCCGATTTAAGCGGTTACGATACCGTTATGAATTTCGGCGAGGGTCATGAGCTTATCGTTGTTATCGGCGGCGACGGCACATATAACGAGGTCGTCGCGGGCGTTATTGATAAAAAATTGAATTGTCCCATCGGCTACATCCCCGCCGGCACTACTAACGATTTCGGCTCGTCTTTAGGGTTGCCGAAAAACATTATGAAAGCGGCACAAAACATCTTAGACGGCAAAATTCAGGATTTTGACGTCGGTTCATTTAACGGAAGAAAGTTTACCTACGTTGCCTCCTGTGGTGCCTTTTCAAGCACGTCTTATACCACGCCGACCGACCTTAAAAACGTTTTCGGTCATCTCGCATATGTGCTTGAAGGTATAAAAAGCTTGCCAGAAATTAAGCCGGAGCACCTTAAAATCACATACGACGGCGAACTTAAAGAAGACGACTATATCTTTGCCGCCGTTTGCAATTCAACCTCGCTCGGCGGTGTGCTTAAGTTGGATAAAAAATACGTCGACATGAACGACGGGCTGTTTGAAATGCTGCTCGTGCGGTCGCCCGACAATATAGCCGAGCTTGCTACCGTTGTGCACGACCTTAACATGCAAAATTTCAAGACCAGTTCGGTTATTGAGCTTATAAGCGCCTCTAAAATCGAATTGGAGACCAGCCGCCTTAACGATTGGTCGCTGGACGGCGAATGTCAAAAAGGCGCCGACAAAATTGTAATCGAAAACTTGAAAGGTGCGATAAAACTTATCGTACCGAAATCGTAATAAAAAAAGAAAACCGCTTGAAGAGAGACGCTTCGTAAAGAAGTTGTCTCTCTGTTTTTATATAAAAATGACACTTTGCGCAAAAGCGAAAGTGTCATAGTGGGTTATTACATGCTTTCAGAAAGGTTATGACTTGCTGAAAAAAATAACTGCTTTTTTTCAGATGGTATAGGCGATATTGCAAACTAAAAGTTTGCAGCGATATTTTCACCTTACGGTAAAAGCGATATAAAAGTCCTTTGACTTTTGCGATATTATATTCATGCCCTTTCGCGCGGCGAAGCCGTATATCGCGCGGGTTGCCGCATATCGCATCAAAGATATATCGCTCGTGCTTTGCACGAATATAGCTGAGGCGCACTTCCTTACGGAGTGCGCCTCAAGAGTGAGCTTATTCAAAGCCTTCAAGCGGTTTTTTGTATATTTATTTTTCCTTATAATAAAGCATACAGTGGCAATAGCCTTCGTATTCGGGATCGGCAATTTTTTCGCGGAAATCCTTGCACATGCATTTAGTGTCCTCGTTTTTCACGAGCAGGCAGGGGCAATAGCCTCCCGTGCGTTTAAGACCTTCCTTTACGGTTTCTACCACTTCTTTATTTTCGTTAAGCTTTATTTTCATAAATTAATCCCCTATGCTTTCATACGCAGTAACGAGCCGACCTTAATCTCCCTTTCAAAGGGAATTTTTATTATCTGCATCGGGTGCGGCGCGCTTTCGATAGCGGTTCCCGTTTCGTCATAAAGCCTATCGGTTGCAACCATGAACGGAGCGTTTCCCGGCTCCAAACAGTCAAGCTCAGTGCCGCGGAAAAACTTATTCTTAAGACGGGCCGTTACAAGGCCGTCCTCGTACCCTTCAACAACCGCCGCAACGGCATAATCGCGGATATATCCGCCGTTTTCATAGGTCTGCATATTAGGCGTTCGGCCGAAATAAAAGCCGGTCGAATAGGTGCGGTGGCTAATTTTGTTAAGCTCCTCCATAACCCATGCGGGCACAGGCAAATCGGGATTTTTCATGTATGCGTCGATAGCGCCGCGGTATGCGTTGGTCGTAACGGCGACATAATAATGCGATTTAGCACGTCCTTCAATCTTAAACGAGGAAATGCCCGCCTTTACCATGTCGGAAATATGCTCCGCCATGCACATATCGTTGGCGTTTAAAATATAGCTGCCTTTATCGGTTTCCGAAATATCGTAAAGCTCGCCCGGACGCTTTTGCTCAACCAGCGAATAGCTCCAACGGCAGGGCTGGGCGCAGTCGCCTCGATTAGCGTCGCGGCCGGTCATGTACATAGACAAAAGACAACGTCCCGAATAGGACATACAAACCGCTCCGTGGGCGAACGCCTCAAGCTCAAGCGACTTCGGCGTATTTGCGCGTATTTTTGCAATTTCGTCAAGGGTTAGCTCCCTTGCAACTACTATTCGCTTTGCGCCCATTTCGTGTAACACGCAGGCGGTTTCGGCGTTAACAACGCCCATTTGCACCGAAGCGTGAATTTCCGCGTTCGGGGCAACCTCACGCACCATTTTCATCGCGCCAAGGTCGGTCACGATAAATGCGTCGGCGCCTGCGTCTCTTGCGACGGCAATAAAATCGGGCAACGCCCCCATTTCGTCGGGGTGCATAAGGGTATTAACCGTAATATGCGCTCTTACGCCGCGCGAATGGGCGTATTCGATACCCGCCGCCATTTGGTCGGGGTTGAAATTTTCGGCGCCTGCGCGCATTCCAAACTCGGTACCGGCGAAATAAACGGCGTCGGCGCCGAAATCAACGGCGCATTTAAGCCTTGTAATATCGCCGGCGGGACATAACAATTCCGGTTTAAAGTTATCCATTTACGCCCACTTTCCGCTGTTTCGGAGCTGAGCAATAGTGTTAAGATGAGCCGTATACGACTTGTTGTAATAGAAGTTCATGTCGATATCGGTTACAAAATAGGTGTACTCGGTTGCGGCAGGCTGTAAGCTCGCCAAAATCGACGCTCCGGTAAGCGAGCACTGCGGTCCGGGAGGAATTCCCTCGCTTCCGGCGGGATAGGTTTTGTCGGTGCCGTCCTCAAGCTCGACCGTCATCGGTCCCGCGTTGGTATTATAGCGGTTGTCGGCGTAATAATAGGTCGGCGTTGAGCCCAAGAAATGCGGCTCGCTCCATGTAAGGCGGTTATAGAAAACAGAGGCTACGTTTTTCATTTCATTGGGGTTCCCGCTTGCTTCAAGCTCAAGAATTGAACCGATTGCCATAGCGTCGTTAAGGGTCATATCGGGTTTATCAATACGCTTTCCAACCTCGGCAACAAGCTCTTTCCAGTTTTCGGGAAGATGGTTATTAAAGCCGTTAAGCATTTTTTCAATCGCTCTTTCGGCGTTCGAAACCGACGGCTCCGCGTAGAAATTATAGGTGTCGGGGTAGAGATAACCCTCGAAACGGTAACGAACCTTACTTACGGGGATTTCGTTCACCCAAGAATATTTATATTCGCCGTCGTTCATGGCTTCGATAAACTGGTCTCTTGTACAAACGTTGTTTTCCTCAAGTATTGCAATTATTTGGTCAACCGACGACGCTTCGGGAATACGTACCTGAACGGTTGCGGCGGTGTTGCCTCGCTTAAGCTCGTCCATGATAGAGTCGTATGCCATTTCGGAGTCAAGCTCGTAATTGCCCCACTGATATGAACCGTCGTTGCCCTTAATTTTTGAATAAAGGCGGAAAAGCATGGGGTGATTGATAATATTTTCGTTATAAAGCTCTTCGGCAATCTTTTTTGTTCCCCAGTTTCCGTCTTCGGGAACGACAAAGTCGGAAATAGTTTGTCCGCGGCTGATACCGAAGAAGTCGCAAACGCCGCTGAGAAGCAAGCCCGCAAAGCAGCTCGCTATAATAAGTATTATAAGTGTCCATAAAATGCCGTAAATTACACGGTGCTTTTGTTTTATGAACACGCCGATCACGATAAACAGCACCGCCGCAAGCAACGGCACGGTTATGATAGCCATATTAGTTATGCCGAAAATGTCTATTCTCATTTTTGAGCCTATTACGGCAATAGCGATTATGGCTATTACGGCGAGGACAAAGGTTGAAATTACCTTTATTTTGTTTTTCATGATATACTCGGCGATAGAGGTGTTGCTTTTATCCGTCTCGGCGGTCGGGCGAGCCGGTGCATTGTTTCTTTTTCCGCGACGATTGGCGTCGGAGGATACAGGCGGGGTCGGTCTTGCCTTTTGCGCAGAGCGTACTGCGCCGCCATTACGCTCGGGTACAGATTGGGTCGACCTTTCCTTTCGCTCGGGCGCAGGTGCAGGCATAGGCTCCTCCGTTTTCGCCGCCTTAAAACCGCCGTCGATTTGAAAATCGTCGTCAAGCGCAACGCCCGATACCTTCGGCTCGTCGTCGAAAATGTCGGTCGGAAGCTCTTTATTAACCCTCGGTTTCGGCTCATTTACGGGAGCAGCAGCCGTAGGCTTGCTCGGTACGGTGCGGTTCGCCGGTTTACGGCTGCGCACCTTTCCTCCGCTTTCTGCGACTTTGCCTTTGCTCGGTTCAAAAAGGTCGAAATTATATTTTTTGTCAATTGAGTCGACCGCTTCAGCCTCTTTTAACATGTCGGGCTGAAAATCGAAGCCTTCTTTTCTTTGCTCGTCCATACTAATCCTCCTGAGTTATCTCTTTGCGCCCGGCTTATCGGCTCGACGTAAAAAACGGTCGGTCACGATAAGCTCAAGCGGACAGTCATACCGTCCGTGAAGCATTTTATACACATAATCGTCGGAATAACATATTCCTACGGTAGTAAACCTATATCTCGACAAATAGCGGTCATAGTATCCTCCGCCGTAGCCAAGTCGGTACCCGAAGCTGTCAAGCGATAGCGCAGGCACGACCATAAGCGCGTCGTCGTACTCGGTTACCATCTCACAGCTTTCTTTCGGCTCAAGGACGTTAAAGGTACCTCTTTCCAAATCGTCAAGGCCGTTGATATAGAAAAATTCCATATTTCGCGTTCCCTTTTCGCAGCGCGGCAAGGCAACACGCTTATTATCCCCAAAGGCTCGGTTTATGATTTCGAAGGTATCAACCTCAATGGCGGTTGAAGCATAAATCATAACCGTTTTTGCGTTTTTATACTGGTAAAGCGAGGTTATTCGGTCGGCTATTCGCATATCCATAACCTGTTTTCGTTCGGGGTTAAGGGAAATGCGTTTCGCCTTTCGCTTTTCACGCAGGCCTTTTTTATATTCTCTAAGGTCTATTTGCGGCATTTCATAGCCTTTCTTGTGAGTTCAGCCTCACCTTTTCCTACAAAATACTCCGCTATCGCAAAGCCGAATTCAAGCGCCGCTCCTGCGCCTCTTGCCGTGATAATGTTGCCGTCAACTACGCATAAATCGTCAACAAACTCGGCGCCCTCAAGAAAGCCCTCAAACCCGTCGAAGCAGGTTGCTTTTTTGCCGCAAAGCAAGCCCATGCGTCCCAAAATAGACGGTGCCGCACAAATTGCGGCGATAAGCTTTCCGTTTTTCGCCGCCTTTTCAACGCAGGCACGGACAAACTCGCTTTTTTCCAAATTAAGCGTGCCGGGCATACCGCCGGGCAAAATAACGCCGTCGATATCGTCGGGTATCGGCATTTCGCTATCGGCAAAATCGGCTCCGACGGGAACACCGTGAGCACCGATAATTGTTCTGCCGCCGATACCTACCGTTGTAACGCCGACCTCTACTCGCTTTAATATGTCAAGCGGAACTATTGCCTCGGTTTCCTCAAACCCGTCGGCAAGAAAAAGGTAAATCATTTATATCTACTCCAAAAAAATTAAAGAATGTTGTTAACTATATCGGAAATTTCCTTTGCAATATCCTCAATCGGCCGCATATTTTCGCCGTCGGTACAACGAATTACGCTCCAACCAAGATACTCCGCCGCAAAAAGGGCGCATTTATAACAATGGTCAAGATAGGCGACGTCCCTTTCGTGGATATCCTTCTTTCCCTCGTCGCCGCTGTAACGCGAGGTCATAAGCTTTTGCGACACCGAAACGGGTACGTCAAGAAAAATCACCGCGTCGGGGCGAGGTATAGCCATTTTTTCAAACTCGGTATCGTAAAGCCAGTCGAGGTAGCCCTCCCACTCGGCTCTCGCCATTTTCGACATCTGATGAATGGCGTTAGAGGTAGTGTAACGGTCGCAAAGTATCGTTTTTCCGCCCTCGTAATCGGTTTTCCAATGGCGCTTATAGCTGGCAAAGCGGTCAACGGCGTATAAAAGCGACGCCGCGTACCCGTTTACGTCCCCTGCTTTAGAGCCGAATTCGCCCGCAAGATACATTCTTACTAACGTGCTTGACGGGTCCTCGTAATCGGGGAATTTTACAAATCGGACATTGTCCCCAAGGGCTTTACGCAGTATTTCGGTTTGGGTCGACTTGCCGCTTCCGTCAAGTCCCTCTATTACTATAAGTTTTCCGTTCATTATTTATTCTCCGAAAGCTTTTTGAACAAATTTCTTACCTCGTCGGGCTTGCCGCAGGACATCTTGCCCTCGGTGCATTTTCCTCTTACGCACGGCGGGCCCGCATGAGAAAATAAATTCGGGGCAACCTCACGACAAAGCTTGTACATTTCAATTGCCACCTGCTGGATTTCCCACTGGGCGCGGTTACAGCAACGGTGAGAGAAAAAGTTAAGCAAGCTGCGTGCGTTCATGGTAACTATCATCTTTGTTGTACATGCGTTCGGCAAAACAAAACGGGCGTCCTCAATCGCCTTTTTCTCGGCGTTTCTGGACGCGGTTTTTTCGTCCATGCCGGCCGCTATCATATCGGCTTTATGGCGCACCGCAAGCATTTCGGCAAGGCGGTCGTATTCCTCCTGCGCCTTTTCCATGGCTTGAATATAAATTTTCTTCGCCTCTTCGTCCTTTTCGATTTCGGGCGGCAAAACATATTCAAACTGGTCCTCTTTAACGTAGCGCTGGCTTTGAACGCTGAAAGAGGCAATGCGATGACGGGTAATTTGGGCAAGCAGGGCGCGTGAAACGCCCTCAATACCGAAGGTGAACGAGGCATGTTCGATTGGGCTTTCGTGGCCGATTTGAGCCAGCATATCTACAAAGCCCGCCGCCTTTTCTTCGTCAAGTCCGTCATGAATTGTGTCTATCGTTGACGCGGAATAGCAAAGCTTAGCCGCCATGGCGACCGTAATCTCCGGCGTAGGAGTATGAGCAAGCAAAGTAACCTTCATTTTTATCCCTCTTAAACGGCGGCATACGCCACCAGTATATTATTCTTACACATTATATCAAACTTTATTATGCATAGCAACATTTTCTTTACATTAAAACGCCTTTTTATACATAAATTCGATCATTGACAGAGCCAAATTCGGGAATATAATAGTTATGGAACTTAAATTTATTATTTTTTCGGACGGTAATTTCTCTATGCTATCTCTTACAAAACTGAATTTTGAGCCCGTTGAGCTTGCCCACGCCGATATGCTTAAAGCGGCGTTTTCGGAGCAAGGATATCGCACCTGCGGCTTCACGGTCGGCAGTGCGATTATGTGGCAAAAAATATATGATTTAAAGGTTTGCGAGGCTTTCGGCTGCGTCATAATTTCCGCCGACTATCCGCGCGAAGGAAAATGCTATTCCGTGCCCGTAGGCGGCGACGTTAAGGCGGCCGTGAACGCCGTTTACGAAAAATGCAAAAATTCGGGCGAGCCGTGCGTTTTCTCCGACGTGCCGGAGGGCGGACTTGAGCTTTTAAAAGAAATTTTCGGCGAAGAAAAGCTTAAAATTTCGACCGACGACGGTTGGAGCGATTATCTTTACAACTCAAGCGACCTTATCACCTATTCGGGCAAAAAATTTAACGGCCAGCGAAACCACGTTAACCGATTTAACCGACTTTATCCCGACGCGGTTTTTGAGCCGCTTACAAGGGAAAATTTTGACGAGGCGTATGAATTTCTTAAAAATTATATTTCGCAAAACGGTGACAATTCCAAGTCGGGCGAATTAGAGGGCTGTGCCGCGATAAGGCTTATGAAGCGGTACTTTGAGTTAGAGCTTTGCGGAGCAATATTAAAAGCGAATAACAAAATTATATCAATTTCGCTCGGCGAAAAAATAGGCGACACGCTTTTTGTTCACGTTGAAAAAGGGCTTATAGAATTTAGCGGCGTTTATCAGGTTATGGTTCAAAAATTCGCCGAGACCTACGCGGGCGACGTACTTTTTATCAACCGCGAGGAGGACGACGGCGTAGAAGGATTGCGTAAATCAAAGCTGTCATATCATCCGATTTGCTTGCTAAATAAATACAGCGTAGAAATTATGTGACATAATAACATAAATTATTGTGTATTATAACATATTTCTTTTTTACGCGACTTGTGTTAGAATAGAAAATGTATAAGATTGCAGACAGATCTGCAAATAAAATATATGGGGGACGAAAAATGGCTGACGATATTTTCGGCAAGCTCGGCATAATAAGCATGCCCGGCTGTGACAACCTTTCCGGAAAGGTTGACAAGTATCTTACCGAATGGAGAGAGGCTGAAGAAGACACCTTTATCATTCCGTCGGTATGCCCGAGATTCGGTTCGGGCGAAGCAAAGGCTCTTATCAAACACACCGTTCGCGGTTATGACCTTTTCATTATCTGCGACTGCTTTAACTACGGGGTAACCTACCGCATGTACGGTATGGATGTTCCGATGAGTCCCGATGACCATTACCAGGACATCAAGCGCATTATCGCAGCTATGGGCGGTAAGGCTCGCCGCATTACCGTTATTATGCCCATGCTTTACGAAGGCAGACAGCATCGTAGAGTTGCCCGTGAATCGCTTGACTGCGCTCTTGCGCTTCAGGAGCTCACCAATATGGGCGTTACCAACATCATCACCTTCGACGCTCACGACAACCGCGTTCAAAACGCCGTTCCGCTCGAAGGATTTGAAAACGTTCACCCGACCTACCAAATGATTAAGGCGCTTGTAAAGAACGTTCCCGACATCGAAATTAACCGCGATAAGCTCATGATTGTATCCCCCGACGAGGGCGGTATGAGCCGTTGTATCTATTATTCTTCGGTACTCGGACTTGAGCTTGGTATGTTCTATAAGCGTAGAAATTACTCGGTTATAGTTAACGGCCGTAACCCGATTGAGGCTCACGAATTTCTTGGCAACGACGTTGAGGGCAAGGACATTATTATCGTTGACGATATGATTTCTTCGGGCGATTCGGTAATTGATATCGCCGAAAAGCTTAAGGCTAAAAAGGCTCGCCGAATCTTTGTTTTCGTAACCTTCGGCCTTTTCGTAGAAGGTTTCGCCAACTTTGACAAGGCATATGAGCAGGGTTATATCGACAAGATTTTCTCAACAAACCTTGTTTACGCCAAGCCGGAATTGCTCACCAAGCCTTGGTATGTTCAGGTTGACATGTCTAAGTACATCGCTCTTATCATCGACACCATCAACCACGACCATTCTATCAGCGAGCTGTTAAGCCCGATTAACAAGATTAAGAAATTCCTTAACATGGAATAATCCCG
Organism: Acutalibacteraceae bacterium; assembly: GCA_045119575.1. Classification (GTDB taxonomy): domain Bacteria; phylum Bacillota; class Clostridia; order Oscillospirales; family Acutalibacteraceae; genus UMGS1976. The sequence continues at coordinate 5,136 of JBGVDX010000001.1, read as the reverse complement.
GTAGGGTATTATCCGCACCTTTGATTTTTTCGGGGTGCGGATTTTTTATGTTTTGTTGTAATTTGGAGCAATATAAAGTATAATTATTAAAAATCCAAAAAAGGGAGATTTTAATATATGGATAAAGTAACTTTGGTAGTAATGGCGGCCGGAATGGGCAGCCGTTTCGGCGGATTAAAGCAAATCAATCCCGTAGGCCCGAACGGCGAAATTTTGCTCGATTTTTCCGTTTACGACGCCGTTGACGCAGGGTTTTCCAAGGTAGTTTTCATAATCCGCGAAGAAAACGAAGAGGATTTCAGACGAGTTATAGGCGACAAGCTGTCGCAAAAAATAGAGGTTGAATACGTTTATCAGGATATGTCCCGCTTACCCGAAGGACGCAAAAAGCCTTTCGGCACGGGACACGCCGTATTATGCTGCATGGGCAAGGTTAACGAGCCTTTCGCCGTTATAAACGCCGACGACTATTACGGAAAAGAGGCGTTTAAGGAAATTTACAGTCACCTTAAAAATGCGTCGGGAACCGATTTTTCCATGGTCGCCTTTGACCTTAAAAACACACTTACCGAAAACGGCACCGTTTCAAGAGGCATTTGCGAACTTGACGGCGAGCATTTAAAAAGCGTTACCGAACGCACAAAAATTAAGGACATGAAATATACCGAGGACGGCGAAAATTGGACCACGCTTCCTGATGATACTATCGCTTCGATGAACTTTTGGGGGTTCACGCCCGACTTTTTCCCCGCTCTTAAAGCCGATTTTGAAAACTTTTTAGCTACTGCAAACCTTGAAAAAGACGAATTTTATCTTCCTTTTGCGGTCGACAAAATGATAAAAAGCGGATTTGCTACCATAAAGGTGCTTGTAAGCCACGACAAATGGTACGGTATGACCTACCGTGAGGACATAGACGCCGTTAAAGCGGCGCTTAGCGACAAAATAGCTAAGGGCGAATATAACGGAATTTAATTTTACCGAATTTTTTAAGGGAGGTGACCGAAATGGCTGACGAAAGGCTAAGCCGACTGCTCGCGAAGGCGAGGCGGCTGCCCCTGTCCCCCGGCGTTTATATTATGAAAAATAACGCAGGCAAAATTATATATATCGGTAAGGCGAAAAAGTTGCAAAACCGCGTAAGTCAGTATTTCGGCGCCGGCACACGTCACGCCGAAAAGGTTCGGCAAATGGTAGCCAACGTAGAGGATTTCGATTACATTCTTTGCGACAGCGAGTTTGAGGCGTTAATGCTTGAATGTTCGCTTATTAAGCAAAACCAGCCGAAGTATAACATTTTGCTCAAGGACGCAAAGGGTTTTCACTATATCCGCGTTACGCCGCCGCCGTTTTCAACAATTAAAGCGGCAAAAATGATAAAAAACGACGGCGCGGAATACATCGGCCCATATTATTCGTCGTTCGTTGTAAAGCAGTCGGTTGACGTTGCGCTAAAGGCGTTTAAGTTACCTCAATGCAATAAAACCGCCGCCGATTTCGTCCGCAGAAAGCACGCACGGCCCTGTCTTAATTTTCATTTAGGCCAATGCGCGGCGCCTTGTTGCGGAAAAATCAAGCAAGCGGCGTATGATGAGGCGGCGAGCGCCGCCGTAGAATTTCTTAAAAAAGGCAGCGCCGACACCGTCAAGCTTTTAACGGCGCAAATGAACGACGCCGCCGAAAACCTTGAATTTGAACGGGCGGCGAAACTTCGCGACCGCATAAACGTGCTTAAATCCATGAGCGAAAAGCAAAAGGTGGTTGAATCGTCGGTTAACGAACAGGATATAATTGCACTCGCCAATTCCGACGAAAAAAGCTGCGTTGAAATTTTCCGTTTTCGAGGCGGACTGCTTACCGACCGAGAAAACTTTTTCTTTGACCGATACGACGATGCCGAACAAATGCGGTATGAGTTTATTACCCAGTTTTATTCGTCGAACGAGATACCCCGTCAAATAACCATTGACGGCGAGGTTGCCGACCGTGAGCTTGTTGAGCAGTTTTTGAGCGAAAGGTTGGGCAAAAAAGTTTCCATCGTTATTCCCCAGCGAGGCGAGCAGGCAAAGCTTGTCGCCATGTGCCGCGACAACGCCGTTGAGCACCTTACCGACAAATTAGGCAGACGCGGTCACGAGGGTGCGGCGCTTGACGAGCTCGCAAAGCTGCTCGGGCTAAGTGCGCCGCCGAGAATTATCGAATGTTACGATATTTCCCATACCGCAGGGGAGGACGTTGTTGCAGGGATGGTCGTTTTCCGTGACGGCGTGCCGTTAAAAAGCGCATACAAAAAGTTCGCCATAAAATCGGCTGCCGCAGGCGACGACTGCGCCGCTATGGCGGAGGTGCTCAGCCGCCGATTTGACCAATATGAAAAGGGCGAGGATATCGGCTTTGCTACCCTACCCGACCTTATACTGCTTGACGGCGGAAAAGGTCAAGTCGACGCGGTAAGCGAGGTTTTTGAAAAGAAAAATATCGCCGTGCCGTTGTTCGGTCTTGTAAAAGACGACAAGCACAGGACAAGGGCTATTGTATCAGCAAAAGGTGAAATTGCGCTTAAATCGACAAGGGCGGCGTACACTCTTGCCGCAACTATTCAAGAGGAAGTACACCGTTTCGCCATCGGATATCACCGAAAAAAGCAAAGCGGCAAAATCGGCTCTTCGCTTACAAAAATAGACGGCATAGGCGAAACCCGTGCAAAGGCGCTTCTTCGTCATTTTGGCACAATCGACAACATAAAATGTGCTGAAATTGACGATATTTTACGTGTCAAGGGTATGAATATCACAACGGCAAAAGCAGTTTTTTATTACTTTCACCAAAAATAAGCAACGCTATTGATTTTTTAAATAAAAAGATTTATAATTAACGTAGTGAATAAAAAACGTATTTTGGAGGATAAGCCAATGAAAATTTTTGAAAATCCGACCCTTGAAATGGTAGCGTTTGAGGTTGAGGAAATTATGACCTTAAGCCAAACCGAAGGCGACACCGAAACCACCTCCGTTTCTATCGGTGACGGTATCGAGGACAGCAACGACACTCTTTAATTTAAGCTTATAAAATCATTACGCACTGCGGAAAAGCCGTAGTGCGTATTTTTTATTTTATCCACTTGTATTAAAACAAAAATTTGGTATACTTAATCTAAGAATTATATCAGGGAGCGAAAAACCATGAAAATTATGATTGCGTCGGATATCCACGGCTCGGCATATTACTGCCAAAAAATGATTGAGGCTTTTTCCCGTGAAAAGGCGGATAAGCTTCTTTTGCTCGGAGACATTCTTTATCACGGGCCGAGAAACGATTTACCCCGCGACTATGCGCCGAAAAAGGTTATAGAAATGCTTAACGCCATTAAGGAAAACATTCTATGTGTACGCGGAAACTGCGACACCGAGGTTGACCAAATGGTGCTCGATTTCCCCGTTTTAGCCGAATACTGTATACTTTACGTCGGCTCTTGCATGATTTTCGCCACCCACGGACATAATTTTAATTTAGATAAGCTGCCGCCTATAAAAAAGGGAGATATTCTCCTTCACGGCCATACCCATGTACCTAAATGCGAAGAGACCGACGCTTGCGTTTATCTTAATCCCGGCTCGGTTTCTATTCCGAAAGAAAATTCGGTCCACGGTTACATGACCCTTACCGAAAACATTTTTGAATGGAAAAGCCTTGACGGCGAGGTTTATAACCGATACGAAGTTTAATTACACCCAAAGGCACCCAAAAAATCTATATTTCAGCCGAAAAACCGCCCTATACTGCGTTTAAACAGTACAGGGCGGTTATTATTTGGGTTTATGCGATTATTGTCTTAAATCAGCCTTTTGTACAGCGCACGGGGGTTCCGTTGTTGGAGTAGATTGTGTACTCCACGCCGTCCTCGTCAGCATAGGTAAGGTATGCAAGCACATAAACCTGAGCCGAGCTTTGGAGATTAAGCGTGATACGGAACTGGCCGTTTCTGTTCACGGACTGAGACTCCTTCTTGCGTGCAGCGTCAGCGGGGTCGCTGAATTCGGTTGCGCCGTAAAGGAAGCCTGAGCCGATGTAGGTGAAATTGTTGGGAACGGAGCGTTCCATAAGGAAGGACCACCTTGAACCGTCGCCGTTAATGTCACACACGTCGGTGATTGCAACAACCGGAGCGGGCGTCGCCTCCTCGGAAACAATTAACGCCTCAATAGTTGTATCGGCGCCTACATAGAAGATGTAGGTTTGGGCGTAGCTGATTACGGCGCCGGTTGCGGCATTAACCCAACCGCCGAAGAACTCGTTTTCGTCGAGTAATGCGGTATCAAATTCAAGGGTTATCTTTGAATTATAGAAGTATTTGCCGCCGGTTGTGTTGGAAGCACCTTCTACAATTACTGTGTAGCCGCCGTTGTTGTCCTCTACCTCAAAAATCGGGACAAGCGACAACGTCTCGGTTACGGTAACGATGTCGGCGGTAATAACGGTGCCGTCGGCGGTTTTCCAACCGACTACATTATAGCCGAATGTAAACGGTGCGATATCGGCAAGGGTTACCTTGGCGCCGTTTTTAACCTCAATGGTTGTTGTTTGGCCGTTTCTGCCGGTTACGGTAACTGCGTGCTTAGTGGGGAGCTCGATTGAGAAGTTGTCGAAGTAAACGACGTTCTTTTTATTTGAACCGCCCCATGACTTGTCAAGGCTGATTACCGCGTTAGAAAGGTCGATATCGCCAACCGAAACAGCCTCGCTTGTTGTAGTTTCGGAAACCGTCCAAACAACGTATTCGCCGGCAATACCGTCGTTGTTTGCGTCAAGCGCGGAGCTGAATACCTTAACCTTTTCGCCGTCAAATTCAACGGTAAACGTAGAATTTAAGTATTCCTCGATATCGGTTGAATAAGAGCCGTTTGAAGCGTAGTAGCCGGTATCGTATTTAGCAATTACAACGTCGCCGTTAAGAAGCTCGTAAATAACGGGCTTCTTTGTGCCTGTACCGTAGGAGTTGGTGATACGGAACTTAAGGGCGCCGAACTGGAAGTATGCGGAGTTGGCCCAATAGTTAACGCTGTTATTGTAATCGTTATTTATACCATAGGCGTAGGTAAACTTGGTTGTAAACTTAAAGCCGCCGGAGAGGTCAAG